>JAIFLJ010000176.1 GCA_020049135.1 bacterium
AAAGCTCCAAGAGAAATACCCCAACAAAAAAATTGAAGTAATAAATGCGTGTGTGACTGGATACCAAGTTTTTCAGCACACGCATTATTTGTTGAGTGAGATTCTGAATTATTCGCCAGATGCCGTTATTTTCTTTGATGGAGCAAATGACCATTATAAACCTTGGCTAAATTACGACTATTATGAGGATTTTCCCTACCAGTTTTGGAAAAAGCACCTACAAGAACCCTCGTTAAGTGGATTAAAGAATTATTTCGTTTTAATGCTATCAGGACATAGTTCATTTTTCAGGGGATGGTACGCCTATATTTTGGAACAAGATGCTGCGAACAGAAAAACATTTATAGTTTCAGACGATGTGGAAAAAATGGTGAAAGCGTATAGAACCTCTTCGCCAAGAGGTTATTTAAGAAGTGTAAACGCAAACATCCAAATTTTGAAAGCAAATAAAATAAAGTCAATTTTGTGTTTGCAGCCTATGTTCGCTCTTAGAAGTCGGGATAGCATATCTCCCGAAGAGGAAAATGTGTTAAAACTTCTTGGCTTCAACCCCGTCGTTAAGGGGCTTTATCCTTATGTGGCCTCCGATCTTAGTGGATTGGCAAGAGAAAATAAGGTGGATTTTATTGATGCAAATCTTTTTTTTGCAAAACCAGAAAACATAAAAAAGCACTTGTTTACAGACTACTGCCATTTAACCCCCGAGGGGAACCGAGTTGTGGCAGAAGCAATGTTCCCGATGGTGGATAAAATGTGTGCTGAGTTAAAATATTAGTTGCAGTGAGGTTTTTAAAGAACAGGTATGTCATCGCTCGATACTGGGTAGAAGAATGTCTCAGTTTTGAAGTGATTGATGGAGGTAAATTGACTTCCCGAAAATTAAGTGGAGCTTGAGGATTATTGTTTTGGATGCATGTGTGGGAGAGAGTTAATGGACAAACAGTTGACAGCAAGCAACATCATAAAAAACATATGGCATAAAATAACCTCAACTAAGTAGATGTGGTTGAATATTAATGCTATTGAAACAGAAAGAATTTGCATCTATGCTGAGTAAAGTGAAAATGGTTTTGTTATATATTGTGTATTTTTTTCAGTTTGGAAAAATAGAGTTGCCTGTTTATTTTTACAAAAACTATTTTATAGGAAATAGAAAAAAGATTTATTTTTCTCAGAAAGTTACCGTGCCAGAAAAGTGCTATTTGTCGCCTTTAGAATTGTTTGTTGGCGAAAATACTTGGCTTGGGGTGAATTCTTTTATATGCGGCAAGGTTAAAATAGGGTCTAATGTTATGGTTGGACCCAATGTAGCCATAACAGGTGCAAATCATAATATAGAAAAAGCAGATGTTCCGATGATAAATTCTGGAATCACAGTTAAAGGAATAATTATCGAAGATGATGTTTGGATTGGAGCAAATGCAGTTGTGCTAGATGGGACTACAATTAAAAGAGGAGCAGTCATAGGTGCTGGATGTGTAGTCACAAAAGACATACCAGAATATGCCGTAGTCGTAGGAAATCCTGCTAAAATAATTAAATATAGAAATCATGACTGTTCGGTTACTGTATAAATGCCAACAAATCCCATGCATTTTAAAGAAGTAATGGTTGATTGTTCGTTTTTAAAAGATCAAAAACCGGAAATTAGATAATAAACTAAAATGAATGTAAAAGTAAGCACAAGTTTTGCCTATCCTCCAATACTAAGACAAACACCTGGCGGAGAGGGTAAATGGAAAGACTCTATTTTTTTCATCAACCAGCCGGTAGAGACTTGTGATGCGTGGTTTGTTTATGACGGGCTGACGGTGGAAGAGACAACAGTTTGTCCGCCTGACAGGGTCTCATTGATTGCCATCGAGCCGCCGAGTTTGAAACGGCATAACGCTCGTTGGCTCGAACAGTTTTCCAAAATAATCGGGTGGCAGACTTATTTTGATCCTAAAAAATCACATCTTTCCCATTGTGCTCCACCTTGGCTTGTAGGCAAAAGTTACGACGAACTTATCGCTTCTGATTTTCCAGATAAAAGCCGGAGCCTTTCTGCTATCGTAAGCTCTAAGCAGGTGAATCGCGGGCACCGCAGGCGTTACCGTTTAGTCCGCGATTTGGCCGAGCGTATCCCCTCCCTAGATTTGTATGGTCGCGGCATACGGTCGCTCAACGATAAATGGGATGGGCTGGCCGATTACCGTTACTCTATCGCAATCGAAAACGATTATCAGCCGCACTGGTGGTCGGAAAAGATAGCGGATTGTTTTTTGGCAGGGACAGTTCCGATTTATTATGGCTGTCCGAATATCGGGGACTATTTTCCAGAAAAATCATTTATTAATCTGGATGTTTCTAACGCGGAAGCTGCGGGCCGCCAAATACGGGGCATTTTGGAAAACGATAGTTACGAAAGTAGGCGGGAAGCCTTGGCTGAAGCCAAAAGACTCGTCCTTGAAAAATACAATCTGTTCAATCTCATGGCGGACTTTTGTTCACAGTGGGGGGACGGCATTGAGCGCAAGGAAATCCATCTGGTTCCAGAACCGCCACCTAGCAGATGGCTGGGGTATATGCGCAAGATAAAAGGGTGGTTTTACTGATTTACAAACAAGGAGAAAAGCAGTGATACCGTTGATGAAGAATGCGTTTTTGTGCGAATATGAAACCAAGCGGGCTCTGGCGGATTTTATTTTGAGGGCTCCGCGTTTGAGCATGGCCGACAAGTGCATCGAGTTTGAGGAGGCGTTTGCCAAATATCAGGGGCGGCAGCACGCCGTTTTGATGAACAGTGGCGGCAGCGCAAACTTGGCACTTTTGCAGGCTCTGCGGAATTTGGATCGCTTGAAATCTCGCGACAAAGTTGGTTTTTCTGCTCTGACTTGGTCCACGAATACGATGCCGATTTTTCAGATGGATATGGATGCCGTTCCTGTGGACTGCGACCCGTTCACGCTCAATGTGATGAGCGCGCTTTTGGATGAACGGCTGAAGGAGGTTGATTTGAAGGCGCTTTTTATTACCAACGCCCTCGGTTTGGCTGGGGACATGGGGGCTATCCGCGACCTGTGTGCCCAAAAAGGGGTGATTTTATTGGAGGACAATTGCGAATCTTTGGGGACGGAGTTATCTGGTGTAAAAACGGGTAACTTTGGCCTAGCTTCGACATTCTCATTTTTCGTGGCCCATCACATGTCCACCATCGAAGGCGGGATGATCTGTACGGATGATGATGATTTGGCCGAAATGCTTAGAATTGTGAGAGCCAACGGTTGGGACCGCAATCTGTCTGCCAAACAGCAGCGCAAATGGAGACACCGTTATGGTATCAACAGCGAGTTTGAGGCCAAATACACTTTTTACGATTTAGGCTTCAACATGCGCCCCACGGAAATCACCGGCTTTCTTGGTTTAGAGCAGATGAAATATTTGGAAGAGAACATCCAAAAACGATCTGAAAACTTTATCAGGCTTGCGACAGTGGCAAAAGAAAATCCAGAGTTTCACCCGCTCCAGACCGCACACATCACGCGCCTTTCCAGCTTTGCGTTTCCCGTGATATGCAAAACGCCGCAGTTGCGTGAAAAATATATCCGCGAGTTTTCTGGGGCAGGTATTGAAATCCGTCCGATGATTGCAGGCAACATGCAAAGGCAACCTTTTTACAAGAAATACGCGCTGGCCAACTACTCGCTCGCCGGAGCCGATTTACTCCACGAGCAGGGCTTTTATTGCGGTAATTATCCCGAATTGACCGAAACTGATTTGCAGGTGATGACCAGTTGTCTTTCGCATGAGGGGTGATCTCTTTTGGGGATGGCGATGAACATTGATTTCATGTTGAAAACGCTTTTTGAAAAAGAGGTGGAATACATTCTTATTGGCGGAGTCAACTTTCTGCTCAGACATCAGCCCGTGCTAACTTTTGACATGGATATATGGATTCGTGATAGTCGTAAAAACAGAAGTAAAACAAATGAAGCACTGCTTCTAATGGGAGCGCAATGGGGAAAAACTGAATGCGATTTCGGCCCGATTGCCATGGACCCCAAGTGGCTGGAAACCCAAGCTTTGTATTGTCTTTATACCCCGCATGGGAATCTGGATATTTTTAGGGAGGTCAAGGGGTTAGAAAATCGTTTTGAAGAGTGCTGGAATGAATCTGGATGTTTCAAAACTCCTTCTGGTCTCGATTATCGCAGCTTGTCTGACCAACATATGCTTGAGTGTCAGGAGGTCCTTTCGGAAGGTGAGAGAAAAAAAGATCGCGAAACTTTTTTGAAAAAAATCATTGGTCAAACATGATGAGTCTGAAAAAGCGTGAGGAGCAAAAAAGGGAGAAGGCGGTTTCTCCTGAAGTGCGTTGGAAACAAATCCAAGAGATGATCGCTTGGGCGGAGGTGAACATGAGACCCGAACATAAGAAAATTCAAACTCGTCTTTATCAGCAAGTTTGCGCGAATAAAAAGAACTGAACAGGTTTCTGTTTTTGGTGTTGATTGATGCGAAGAACAATCAACTCTTGGTATGATAGAGAAGCATTACTTGGATATTCATGAGCTGGCCCGGCTTGAATACGGTCGCATCATGTGGAAAAACCATCGCATTCGTGAACGGATGGAGAGGTCTATCGCTTGCTATGAGCATACACCCACAAATAATCGAAAAAGAAGGAAAGAAGGAATTTGCGGTCATTCCCTATGAGGAATTTTTGTTGCTCCAAGAGGCACTTGAAGACTATGAGGACTTGAAAATCCTTCGATTTGAGAAGTCAGAGGGAAAATCAGAACCTGCAAAATCATTGAACGATGTCCTCCTTCTTGAGATCAAAAATTAAAAAGCCGAAAAAGCTCTTCGCAGGTGTTGGCTTTGCGGTTCTTCAGTCATTGATTGATCCCATCATTCCATTTTAAGATTTGAGCCACAGATTGACAAGATGAATACAGATTTTTTTAACCACATAGTCCACAAAAAGCACAAAAATTTCATTTCACGCTCCGCGTCTTACTTCTGCCTTCATGCTTTTGCCTTTGAATCCCGCCCCGCGTCTTCATTTCGACATTCGATATTCCTTGTTCTGTATTCGATATTCAATCTTTTTACTTGCGCCATAGCACTGGCTTTGCCGACTTAGAATAAGAGGTATCTCGTGGTTATTGTTCATCTTGTTGGGGGTTTGGGAAATCAGCTTTTTCAATACGCTTGTGGGCGTAGCGTGGCGTTGAGGTGGGAAAAGGAAAGGGGCAGGAAAGTGGTTTTCAAACTCGATCTGTCTGCATTCCAGACGCACTACACCCTGCACAAATATAGTTTGCATCATCTTTGTATTAAGGAAAACATCGCCTCCCAAAAAGAAATTGCGGAACTTCGTCCTGTCGGAAAGTTGGGGCACTTGCGTGCGCTCGTTGACCCGTGGATCAAGAAACGGTTTGAGAAAACCCGTTTTCAGGAGAAGGGATTGACTTTTGATAGATCAATTTTTGAAAAAAAGCCGCCCCTTTATTTGGAGGGGTACTGGCAGACGGAAAAATATTTTAATGAAATCGCCTCCGTGTTGAGAGAGGAGTTTAAAGTCAAGACCGAGCCTTCTTCGCGCAACCGTGAATGGGCGGACAGGATTGCGGGTTGCGAATCGGTCAGCCTGCATGTGAGACGGGCCGATTATGTCTCCAACAACCAAACTCAGAGTTTGCACGGAACCTGCGATATGGGGTATTACCGAGAGGCTGTCGCGCAAATGGCGAAAAGCGTGAGAAACCCGCACATTTTTGTTTTTGCGGATGATCCCGTTTGGGCGGCCGAGCATGTGCGTTTTGATTTCCCAACTTTTTATGTGGCGGATAACAATGCGGAGACCAACTATGAGGATTTTAGGCTGATGAGTCTTTGCTCGCACAACATTATCGCCAACAGCACCTTTAGTTGGTGGGGGGCTTGGATGAATCCGAACCCGAAAAAAAGGGTCGTGGCACCACGGCAATGGTTTCAAGATCTTTCAAAGGATGCCTCGGATCTCGTGCCCGAAAACTGGGTCAGGATATGAAATGAAGAAAAAAGGGTTGTTGAACGAGGCGCAGCCTCTATGGGGTGCGGGAATTGATTCCCGCTCGTTTTAGGCGAAGCGGCAAAGCCGCATTTCTATTTTCGCCGCCAGGGTCATCCGAGAAAAACGATCCCTCTACGGCTCAAGCGGCTGGGGGCGAAAGAGAGAGGCGAGGGGATAAATCCCCCCGTCAAAAGCGGCGATCAATCACCGCGCTCCACAGAGCCTCTGGCTCCAAGAGGTGAAACAACCCGCGCTGTTTGACGAAGAACCAAAAAATTGAAGTTGAAAAATCCTCCGACAGTCAGTGTCGTGCTTCCTGTTTATAACGGGGAAGCTTATTTGCAGGAAGCGATATCGAGCGTTTTGGGTCAAAGCTTCTCCGATCTAGAGCTGATCATCATCAACGATGGGGCGCTGGATAGGAGCGCAGAAATAATCCGTTCAATAGATGACGCTCGCGTGACCGTTATCACGCACGAAAAAAACAAAGGGCTGGTGCAGGCTCTGAACAGCGGGCTAGATGCGGCGTGCGGAAAGTTTATAGCCCGCATGGATCAAGATGATGTATGCCATCCGCGCAGGCTGGAGAAGCAGGTGGCTTTTTTAGAAAAACGCTCTGAAATTGGAATATGCGGGACATGGGCGCGGGTGATAGGCTCGCCGTTTTGGAGCAGGTTGACCAACCCGTTAGAACACGAGGAAATCAGGGCCGGCCTGTTGTTCGGTTCTCCGCTAATCCATCCGTCCGCCATGTTTCGCGGTGATCTGATTGGTTCGGGGATGAGATATGCCGACGGGATGGATTACGCTGAGGATTATGATTTTTGGTCGAGGGCTTCTGGCATCACGCGATTGGCCAATATCCCGGAGGCACTGCTTTTTTACAGAAAACTTCCTGGTGGCATGTGCGGGCACGGGGCGGCTATCCAGCGGACGAAGGGTTGGGAAGTCCGCTTGCGTGAATTGCAGAAACTCGGTGTGTTTATGGATGAAAACGAGAAAGGTCTCCATGCGAGGGTCTCTCTCCTTGAAAAGATTGCGTCTTTGCCGGAACTCGGCGAGTGCTTGGCTTGGCTTGAGAAACTTTTTTGCGTGAACCAAAAAACAGGGTATTTGGATTCGTCAGTCATGGCGCGGGTGCTCGGTGAAAAATGGTTTTACCTTTGTCTTTCTTCGGCAGATTTGGGGCCGGATGTTTTTCGGGTTTACACAAAATCAAAATGGGGTGATTTTTTTGATCCCGGCCTTTTGCGGCTCGGTAAAATGGGGGTCAAATGTCTGCTGAAAAAATAAAAATTGTCCATGTGGTGCCGTTGCTTGATCACGGAGGGATCGAGACCACGCGACTTTTAATGGGCAAGTACGGCCAGGTTTCAGACACCGAAGTTTTGTTCGTGGCATTAGGGCGCGGCGGTGAGGTGGCAAAAGCTTTGCAGGGGTTGGGGCAGCGCGTGCTTTGTCTTGGGTCGTCCAGCACCCGTCCGGGATGGAAGCTCGTGCGGCGGCTTAAAAAACTGTTCGAGGAAGAACGCCCCGAGGTGGTTCATGCCTGTGCGCCTGATGCAAACTTTCATTCTGTTTTAGCGTGTCAATTAGCGGGCGTCCCCGTTTGCTTGTGCGAAGAGCCTGGGATGGGGGAGAGAAGCTGGTTGGCGCACAAAATACTTGGAGCAGTCTATGCGATGAGCGACGGGGTGGTTTGCATTTCCAACGCCGTTCAAAAACATGTCCGAAATTCGTCGTGGCCATGGAGGTTCAGGACAGAGGTTGTTTATCAGCCATGCGATGCTGAAAAATTCTTTATTCATTTGGATGGTGCGGTTGAAAAAAAAGCGGGGCGGTTTGTGGTGATGACGCACTGCCGTTTGGTCCGTGAAAAAAATTTGGAATATTTGATAGAGGCTGCGGCTCCTTTTCTTCGGCGTCACCAGGAAGCGGAACTTTGGATCGCGGGCGAGGGTCCTTTGAAGCGTTCTCTGGAATCACAGGTGGGGCGTGCGTGCATCGAAAGTCAGGTGAAATTTTTGGGGCACCAATCAAACCCTCAGCCGTATTTGGCCGAAGCCGACTGTTATGTGATCACCTCTTCGAGCGAAGGTTTATCGGTCTCCTTGATCGAGGCCATGGCGTGCGGGCTCCCGGCGATCGCGACACGCGTTGGCGGCATCCCTGAAGTTTTGCCGGAACAGCATCATGGGGATTGGCTGGTTTCTCTGGGTAACGCAAGCGAGCTTGAAAAGAAAATAGAGATGGCATTTTTGATGGGTGGCAGCGAAAGAAAAAAAGTTGGAGAAATCAATTGTAAACGGGCATCAGAAGTTTTTTCTCCAGTTATTTATGTCCGGCGGTTGATGGAGCTTTACAAAAAAATTCTGCGAGAAAATATTTAAAAATATGAAGGTTAAAAATGCTTGGACTGCGTGGATGAAGCTTGGGGGTTTCGCTCATGCCGTATTTCTTTGCGGCTTGGTCATTGCGGTCAGGTGCGCCGTTTATGCGGCGATGGGGATGAGCCCGAATAGCGATGGGGCGGAAGACATAGCGAAGGCAATGACGATGGGGCATTTTGTGTGGAACGATCGCCCCACGCAGCTTTTATATCCGTTGCTTCTCACCCCTGTGTATTTTTTGGGGTTGCCCCTGTATCCGTTCGTTTTTGTTTTGCACACGGCGATGGCTTGCGGGATGGTGGTTTTGGGGTGGCTTGCTGTTTCTGGGTGGTTGGGAAAAACAGGCGGCTTTATCGTTGGCGTATTGCTGGCGTTGCATCTGCATTTGGCTTACACGGCGCGGTTTGTTGTTCACGACACGCTATTTTATTTTTTGCTTTCGCTTCTGGTGTGGGCTTTGGTCAGATATATCGGGTCGTCTTGCCGAAAAAACATGGCGGTGCTGGTTCTGGTTTCTGCGGTTACTTTTTTCACGCGTCCTGAAAGTTGGGTGATGCTTTATGCGATGTGGGCGTTTCTGGCAGCGAGAAAAATGTCCGGCTTTTTGGGGTGGGCGAAAGCTGCTGCGGCCACCGTGGTGCCAACTGTTGTGGTGGCAGGTGTTTTGTTTGGCGCGTTGATTATCAGCCCGAATGTCCGCGACCGCGTTTTTTCTTTATATCACTTTAGTGCTATGTTGTGGATGTCAACGCACACTTTGGTGGATAGGGGGGGGGAGGAAGCGTCTAAAGCACGGGCTGAAGAGTATAAAAGAATTGTAAAACATAGAGAGTCTTTGGGAAGAACTGAAAAATCGAGAGCAGTCATAAAAACTTTTTTACACGAATTTAATGAGAGCACTGGTCATGTAAACAACCCCGCGATAAACTACTACTTCTCTGAAAAAGGATTCTACTATATTTTGGAACATCCTTTGAAATATGTGGGCAAGGCCGTGGTTCGTTCTACCGTGTTGATGTGGCCCGGCTTTTATAATCATCAGTGGCATCCTGTTCGGCGATTATACGATTTGGCGGTGACGATTTTTCTTTTTGCCGGTGCCGTTTTGGCCTTGTGCCGCATTCCAGAAAAAAGAATCGTGGTCGCTGGAATATGCGTGATGGCGGCATCTATTTGGATGTTCCTTTCTTTTTACGCGGTGGATCCTGTTTTGAAGCAACGGCAGAGCCTTTTGGTTTTGATGACTTTCGTGGCTCCCGCAGGCTGGCTTTCTTTAGGAAAGCAAAAGGTCGGTAGAGAGACTTCCGTTTAAAGGCATGAAAAAAATTCTGTTTATCACATGGGATGGAGCTAAGCAGGGCTATGTCCAAAGCCTGTTTGTCCCTATTTTTGTAGAGCTGAGAAAAAAAGGTTATGCCTTTGAAATCATGCAGTTCACTTGGGCTGATCAGGAGGAACGAGGGCAGATCAAAAAAGTGGCGGAAGAAAACGGGATTCCTTTCGTCAGCTATTTCGCCCCAGTGCGATTTAAACATTTGAGCACCCTTGCCATGATGCTGGGAGGAGCCTTTTTGATCTGGAGATACTGTCGCGAGAAAGAAATAGGCATCGTGATGCCTCGCAGCACCATTCCGGCGGCGATGACGCTGCTGGCCAAAATCCTGTTGTCAAATATCCGAGTGGTCTTCGATGCGGATGGATTCATGCAGGATGAAAGGGTGGATTTTGCTGGGTGGAGCGAGTCGGGTTTCACTTACCGTTTTTTCCGTTGGATTGAGGCGGCGATGACGAAGCAATCTTGGAGGGTGTTGACCCGGAGTGAATTTGCCAAAGTGACGCTCCTGAAAAGATCGGGCGGATGCTGCGATGATCGGAGTGTTTTTGTGGTAGGCAACGGGAGGGATGAAGCGCAGTTTCAGCCTTTTGATGCGGGGCAGCGCGAGAAAACAAGGCAGATGCTTGGCATTCCTTTGGAAGCCCCTTTGATCGTTTATGCTGGAGGGTTGGGGGTTCAATACTGTCCCGAAGAAATGGCCGCTTTTTTCTCCCATGTAATTCGCTTTCGTCCTGAGGCTCATTTGCTTGTTTTGAGCGCTCAGACGAAGAGATTAGAACCTTTGCTGGTTGCAAAGGGTTTGCAGGCGCACTGCCATTTTCGGTATTGTGCTCCTAGCGAAGTCCCCTCCATGCTGGCTTTGGGCGATTTGGGGCTGGCTTTCCGCAGACAAACTTTTTCCATGAAAGCCGTGTTCCCGATCAAAATAGGAGAATATTTGCTTTGTGGTCTTCCTGTGATTTCAACCACGGGAATTGGAGATATTGATTTGTTTTTGAGAGGGAGTCAGGAAGCTTTTTTGATGGAGCACTTGGAGGATTCTGCTCTTGTCAGGGCAGCCGAATGGTTTGTGAATTTTGTTTTGCCCAACAGGGAGTCTTGTCGCCGATCGGCCAGAGAAACTGGTCTGAAGTATTTTTCTCTCAATCAGACAGTGGATCAATACGCAGCGGCTTTTCAAGCGTGTGAAGAATGAATAGGTTTTCTATCAAATAGCGTGTTTTTTAGGGAGAGTCATGTCATTGCGGAAAGGGAAATGCGTGGGACGCAAAAGCAGCGCGGGCGTTGCGCCTTGGTTGGCGGTGAAAGGCCAACGCATCTTGTTTCATATTATTTCAGAGCGACTCCTAAGTGAGAAGGATTGACAAATGTCAGATCTGACATAATGTGGAGAGTGTGAGCAGACCTTTACGGTGGTTGCATGGTGAGGTAAAGACACCTCCTATGGGGCTGAGTGCTCGTCGTGAAATGGGGTTGCTATTGAGGCGTGTGCAAGAAAGAGAGAATCTATCCCTCCCCCATTCTCGTCCGATGCCAGTGATGGGGAGCCGATGCTATGAAATGAGGGTGAACGATGACAACAAGACTTGGCGGCTGGTGTATAGGATAGATGGAGATGCTGTGGTGATATTGGAGGTTTTTGAGAAAAAGACATCCCAGACGCCGAAGCATGTCATAGAGAAGTGCAAGCAGAGGTTGAAACAATACGGTTTGAGGTGATGATGAAAAAGATAGGAAAAGGATGGGTGGAAGGTGAGGTTGAAGATTTTTTGAATCTATCGCTCGCCGATGTAGAGTATATCGAAACGCGGATGGCATTAAGTCGTTTGTTGAGGGAAGAGAGGAGAAAAAAAAAGATGACCCAAGGAGAGATGGCGGAAAAATTGCACACCAGCCAATCGCGTGTGGCAAAGATGGAGAGGTGCGATCCGAGCGTTTCTGTGGATTTGCTTTTACGATCATTGTTTGGGTTTGGGATCAAGCGCAAAGATTTGGGGTTCCTCACTACTTCGCGTGGATAAGTGTAGTAAGTAGAACGACAAAAGTCATGACGCACAAGTTCAGATTTCCTAACCCACGGGGCTGATTTTTTTAAAAAAGAGAATTGAGAATGGCACTTTTGGAGTGTGGATTGGGAAATCGGGCATGGTAGCACAGTGCGTCTCGCCTGTGTTCCAACAGACTCCAAAGCAGGGATGAATGCGGCTCCCTCAGAGCTGAAAAACGGATACCAATGACTCAAAAGATTGTCGCACGACCTGCTAGGAAACGGGCAAAAAACATTTTATATTGGTAGAGACAGTTAATCAGTATAGCATCGCACTCAATAACAGAAATGGAAAAGAAGCCGACCATTAAAAACGGATAGGCAATCAGTTTTTTGTTGGATGAAAAATAAAAGTGTGACAGCATTAAATGTGAAATAAAGGAGAGCCATGTTTAACTATTTGGAAAAAATAAAAGAAGCAGTCACCTCAGAGATTATAAAAAGAGGAAGACTCAAGCATGTTTTTAAAAATAAATTGACCAATTCAGGAAAAGATGATTTTAATTGGAAACACTACAATGATCATTATCAAGAGGAGTTAAGGGTCATTCAGCGCATATACTCACTTAAATTGAGTGAGGGAGATTATGTGTTTGAAAAGGGTAGCCTAGCAAGATCAAAAGAAATTCTTCCTCTCCATCATAATCATAGGCTTTTGTATGAAACGATATGTTTGTTAAGTCCTTTAAGTGTGGCGGAGGTGGGTTGTGGGGGCGGGGACCATCTTTACAATCTTAGTGTGCTTATGCCGGAAACAAAATTAATTGGTTATGATCGTTCTCTCGAACAGATAAGTTTTGCATTAGAACGATCGCCCAATTTAAGAGATAAACTATACGAATTTGACATGACAATGCCTTTCTCGGATGAGCTTAAGATATCCGACATTGCTTATACCCAAGCGGTTATTATGCATATTAAAACAGGTAATGGTCATTTGGTTGCATTATCAAACATTTTTAAAATAGCTGCAAAGCAAGTGGTTTTGATGGAAAATTGGACACAGCATTCATTTTTCGATGATATCAAACTTCTTTTTAAGAAAAAAATGATTCCATGGAAACAAATATTTTTCTATTTCAGGAGAGCCCCAGAAAATAAAAACAAGCCTCATTTGATGGTGGTTTCATCAACACCCTTGTCTTTGGAACCTTTGGAGTCTTATTCGCAATTATTGTGTTTGTAAGCGTGTTTTGATGGTCAAGAAATGGGCGACATGAGAAGTCGGATGTGAATAAATATCATCCTGTTTTCTTGACTTGGCATTTGCTGGGTCGTTTTTGCCCTCGAGTGCTATGGGCCCGGTATGAAAGGCGGTGTCGGGCGATGGGGTTTCAGCGGTCTTATTTTTTACTCTCTTTTGATTGTGACACCGAGAGGGATATCGAAGTGGTCGAAGCCGTTCACAAGAAAATAGAGGCGTTGGGTATTTCGCCCATTTACGCCGTTCCGGGCGAATTGCTGAAGAAAGGGGAGGGTGTTTATTCGCGAATAGCTTCGCGTGGTGCCGAGTTTATCAATCACGGCTATTACACGCATACCCTTTATGTGAGGAAAACGCGAACTTATGCTGGGGTCTTTTTTTACGATCAGTTACCTCTCGATGTGATAGGGGAAGATGTTTTGAGAGGCCATGAAGCTATTCAGGAGGTGCTGGGTGTCGAGGCGAAGGGGTTCCGGACGCCACATTTTGGCAGTTACCAAAAAACAGCCCACTTCAAACAGTTGCATTCGATGCTTTTGAGGATGAATTATTCGTATTCGTCTTCTTCGATGCCTTTGACCGCTTTCCAAAAGGGTCCTGTTTGGCGTAGAGAAAGGGGAGGTTTCCCAGAAATCCCAGTGATGGGGAGGTGGAGTTCACCGTTGAAAATTTTAGATTCGTGGAGTTTTCGCTTTGCGCCGAGGAGAACGGTGGGCGAGCGCGATTACGCTAGGGAGTTTCGCGCTTTAACGGATTATTTTGTCAGGCAAGGGAAGCCAGGAATCTTTAATATTTACGCAGATCCTTCGCAAATTGAGGATTGGCCGCTTTTTTTTGATTTGCTCAGGGAAGTCTCATCCATTGCGTTGCCTTCCTATCAGAGTCTTTTAAGCGAAGTAGATGCCATTAAGCATTGACAGGTTTGGACGCGCCTACATTGTTTGGGCGCAGGGCGAAAACGAGGATCCCAAAAAAAGCTGGATCCGATAAAAAATCATTGGAGGGAGAGGCATTATGAAAGCGGTGATTCTTGCGGGAGGGTTGGGGACGCGCATCAGCGAGGAAACGGGGACGCGACCGAAGCCGATGATCGAGATTGGGGGGAGACCTGTTCTCTGGCATATCATGAAAATCTATTCGGCTCACGGGATCAACGATTTCGTTATCTGTGTCGGATACAAGGGCTACCTCATCAAAGAATATTTTGCTAACTATTCCCTTCATCTTTCAGATGTGACCTTTGACATGAGGGAAAACAGCATGGAGGTGCATGAGAAATTTGCGGAGCCTTGGCGAGTGACGATTGTGGATACTGGCGACAGCACCGAAACAGGCGGGCGTTTGAAGCAGGTTAGAAAATATGTGGGGGAAGAGACTTTTTGCCTCACTTACGGGGATGGTGTTTCCGATGTCAACATAGCCCAAACGATCGAGGAACATCGCCGAAAGAAGCCTGCCTTGGCAACGGTGACGGCGGTCCAGCCTCCCGGGCGGTTCGGGGCTTTGGAAATGGAGGGAGACAAGGTGGTTCGTTTTCAAGAGAAGCCGCATGGCGACGGCGTTTGGATCAACGGCGGATTTTTTGTTTTGGAGCCTCAGGTGTTTGATTATATCGAAGGGAACCACATCAAATGGGAATGCGAACCGCTTCAACGGTTGGCCAGAGAAAATCAACTCAACGCTTACTATCATCGGGGTTTCTGGCAACCGATGGACACTTTGAGGGAGAAGAATCTTTTGGAAGAATTATGGGCGCAAGGCAGAGCGCCTTGGAAGGTTTGGGGCGTAGCCCAAGAGGGTTTAAATGTTTAAGGGTTGAAAGGTTGAAGTGAACGGAGACCAAGTTTTTGCATTTGAAAAATTGAGGGTTTGGGAAGAATCCAGAGCTTGGGTAAAAACGGTTTATCTGCTGACACAAAATTTTCCTGATCGTGAGAAATTTGGAATGGTGTCGCAGATTAATCGGGCTTCTATCTCGGTGCCCACCAATCTCGCCGAAGGCTCAGCAAAAAAAATCATTAAAGGATCAGGCTCATTTTACCAATTTAGCTTATTCACCTCTTATGGAATGTATGAACTTGTTGATTCTTGTTTTTGGCCAGAATTATTTTTCAGAAAAATGCTTGAAAGAACAGCGGAGCTTGATAAGGGGTCTTTCATTGCAGATGAACGCTCTTCACCAATCGCAAGTCCAACGATCAGGACGCTAGACTCAACTTTTAAACCTTTAAACTCTTCAACCTTTCTATATGGGGATATTTAATAAAAAAAGAGTGTTGGTGACTGGTCACACGGGCTTCAAGGGCACATGGCTTTGCGAATGGCTTCTCTCTTTAGGCGCGGAGGTGGTCGGGCTTGCCTTGGATCCGCCCACGGAGCCTTCGTTGTTCAATCAAATTGGGCTGGGAGGACGGCTCCAAGATATTCGCGGGGATATCCGTGATTCAGAAGGGGTGAAAAAAACAGTTTTAGAAATTGCACCAGATTTTATATTTCATCTCGCCGCCCAACCACTGGTGCGCGAGTCATATCAAAAGCCAGTGGAAACTTACGAGACGAATGTCATGGGCACTGTTCATGTTCTTGAAGCTTTGCGAGCCTATGAAGGTTCTTGCGTGGCGATCATGATCACCACGGACAAGTGTTACGAAAACAGGGAATGGATGCATGGCTATCGGGAGGAAGATCCACTTGGGGGCTATGATCCTTACAGCTCCAGCAAAGCCGCAGCGGAGATTGTGGTGGCGGCTTATCGGAGATCTTTTTTTAAAGAGGGAAAAAAAGCGGTCGCCAGTGCGCGTGCTGGGAATGTGATTGGTCCTGGAGACTGGGCCAAAGATCGCATTGTGCCCGATTGCGTCAGGGCACTCCAACAAAAAGAAGTGGTTCAAGTGAGGAATCCTCATGCTACCCGTCCTTGGCAGCATGTGCTAGAACCTTTGGGAGGATACCTTTCTCTTGCGGCGCATTTGAGCGATTCTCTTTCTAAAGGGGATCACGCCAAGTTGTCTGGGTTAGCTTCCGCTTTCAATTTTGGACCCAACGCAGAATCGAATCGCCCTGTTCGATGTTTGGTGGAAGAAATCCTGCACCACTGGCCTGGGCAGTGGAAAGACACTTCAGACCCTCGTTCTGTGCATGAGGCCAGCTTGCTTCACTTGACTATTGATAAGGCTCGTCATTTGCTTGGCTGGCATCCCGCTTGGAATTTTCAGGAGACGATTCAAAAAACGGCAGAAGGTTATCAGGTACTTTATCGAGAAACCGCTCAGGAAGCCTGTCGCCAAATGGTGCTTGGGCAGATCCGGGAATACCAACAGAAGTCCAATCTGGTATTCAGGGAAGACGGTTGACAAAAATAGTCCTGTAAAGTAGTTTCATCAATGAGGTTTCAACAAAAATGAAGACCATTACGGCCACAAACGCCAACCGACATTTCCAAAAGGTTTTGAGGGAGGTTTCTCGTGGAGAAGTTTTTACCGTTCTTTCACGGGGCAAAAAGGTGGCGTCCATTGTGCCAGCATCCCAAGAAGCCGAAAGGAGGCGGGAATCGGCCAAACATTCCCTGCTGAAAAGGCTTGCTGGGGAAAAAATGGTTTTGGGAGTTTCTTGGAATCGTGATGAGCTTTATGATCGTTAAAGATTATGGAAATTTCGCAAAGATTTTAAATCGGGTTTTAATAAATAGCGATGCGAGTTGCTCTTGACACGAATATTCTGGCCTACGCCGAAGGGATTAACGATTCTGCGCGATGTATTCATGCCAGAAAAATTATAGAAAGACTTTCAGAAATTGAAACAATGATTCCCGCCCAAGTTTTGGGAGAACTTTTTCGTGTGCTTGCCAGAAAGGCGGGTCGGGAGGTGGGGGCGGCTCGCCAGGCTGTGCTTTCATGGGCAGATAGCTTTCTTGTTGTGGATTCTACTTGGGATAGTTTCGTTATGGCGTTCGATTTGGTTGAGACGCAATCCATGAGCTTTTGGGACGCTTTGATTTTTTCTGTAGCTGTTAAGAATCGTTGTAGAATATTGTTGAGCGAAGATATGAAAACAGGTTTGACTTGGTGTGGAACCACCATCGTCAACCCATTTGCCGCCCCAGAGGATCCGCTCTTGAAGTTGGCGATGGAGAATGGATCGCTTTAACGAAGGTGAGAAAGGTGCTAGATCCTCGCTTTCTTGCGAAGAGCGTGAATGGTTACAGAGTGGGGAGGATCCGCGTAAATTGCTACAAAAGGCAACTCTGGAAAACTGGTTGGGCGGTCTTGAATCGTCGGAGACTTTTAAAGAAACGCCCGTTTTCATTCAGAAATCTTTGCGGCATGAATGGGATTGATTTTGTTTTCGACACCAATATCTTGTGGGTCATTAAAAAATGGAGGAATTAAAATGAACTGTCGCTTTGACGGGCAGCCGCTCGCGCATGAATTTGTGGATTTGGGATACAGCCCCGTTTCCAATAGTTTTAGGAGTCAGGAAGATCAAGAGACCCCCGAGGTTTATTATCCCCTCAAACTTTGGGTGAGTGAGCGGACTTTTTTGGTGCAAACAGGGGAATACAAAAAGGCGGCAGAGATTTTTTCAGGAGATTATGTCTATTTCTCATCCTATTCCAAAAGTTGGCTTAGGCATGCCTCCCAATATGTGGAAAAGATGGTCGAAAAATTTGGGCTGAATGCGACTTCACAAGTAGTTGAAATCGCCTCCAACGACGGTTATCTGCTCCAGTATTTCAAACAGAAAAACATCCCTTGCTACGGTGTGGAGCCTTCTGGGAGTGTGGCGGGTGCTGCTCGGGAAAAAGGGATAGAAACGCTGGAATTATTTTTTGGGGTAGAGACGGCCACAAAGTTGGCTGAGGGCGGGAGGAAGGCCGATCTGCTCTTGGGAAATAATGTTTTGGCGCATGTCCCCGATTTAAACGATTTCGTGAAAGGGTTGAAAATATTGCTTAAACCGCAAGGGGTAGTGACGATGGAATTTCCGCATTTGATGCAGCTCGTGGAACAGAACCAGTTCGACACGATTTATCACGAGCATTTTTCCTATTTTTCATTTTATACGGTTTGCCAAGTTTTTCGTTCGCATGGTTTGGAGATGTTTGATGTCGAGGAAATCCCGACCCATGGAGGCTCGCTTCGGATTTATGCCGCTCATGAGCAGGACAAGTCAAAAACCGTCTCGCCCTCCGTGGCTGCTCTTCTTTTGAAAGAGCGAGAAAAAGGGATGCAAACTCTGGATTATTACGGGCATTTTCAGCCAAAAGTGGAAAAAGTGAAGCGCGATTTTCTGAAGTTTTTATTGGATCAAAGGAGTCAGGGCAAAACGGTTGCCGCCTATGGGGCAGCCGCCAAGGGAAACACCTTGTTAAATTATTGCGGAGTTCGGCGCGATTTGATCTCTTTTGTGTGCGACGCTTCTCCGCACAAGCAGGGAAAATTTTTGCCTGGCAGTCACATCCCTGTTTTTGATCCTGTTGAAATCGAAAAAAGGAAGCCCGATTTTGTGGTGATCTTACCTTGGAACATCCGCGAGGAAATCATGGAACAACTGTCCGTCATCAGGCAGTGGGGCGGGAAATTTGTCGTCGCAGTGCCCTGTTTGCAAACCCTATGATTTTTCGAGAAACTCGGCTGAGCGGATGTTTCGTCATCGAGCTTGAAAAAAGAGCCGATGAAAGAGGGTGGTTTGCAAGGACTTGGTGCCGCGATGAGTTTTCAAAAAACGGCATCGAAGTTTTTTGGGTGCAGGGGAACAGTTCGTTCAATAGCCAAAAAGGGACTTTGCGGGGGATGCACTTTCAGCTCGCTCCCTGTGGCGAGGCAAAACTGATTCGGTGTTGTCGTGGTCGGGCGTATGATGTCGCCCTAGATTTAAGACCTGAATCGCCGACATTCAAGCAATGGACAAGTGTGGAACTTGCGCCAGACAACGGGAAAATGATTTTTATTCCAGAGGGTTTTGCCCACGGGTTTCAAACTCTCGAAGACGGCACCGAACTGTTGTATCAAATGTCCGAAAACCACCATCCGCAACTTGCTTCTGGCGTTCGATGGAACGATGCCGCATTCGGTATCCTGTGGCCGTTGGCCGACCCGATCTTATCACCGAAAGACCAAGCTTACCCGGATTACGAGGGATGAAAATTTTTGTCACAGGCGGTTCTGGGTATGTGGGATCGTATGTCGTGCTGGCTCTTTTGGCCAAAGGGCATGATGTGGCCGTTTTGTTGCAGGGTGGCGACAAGGCATCGCGACTTGATGCGGTCCGCAATAATATCCGCATGGTGGACGGAGATTTGGGCTCGTCCGATTCTTACGCAGATTTTTTGAGGGGATGGAAACCAGATGCCGCGATAAGTCTGGCGTGGTATGCCGAGCCGGGCAAGTATTTGAATGCCATAACAGAGAATCTGGCTTCTCTCGACGGCAGTTTGAAACTCGCGCAAGCGCTTTTTCAAGTCGGGTGCCGCCGTGTGGTCATGGCGGGCACCTGCGCGGAATACGACATGGACGCGGGATTTTTAAAAGAGGATGGCCTAGCCGCTCCGACTACCGTCTATGGCGAAACCAAGCTGGCCATGTGCCGGCTGGGTCTGCGCTTGGCGGCGGAACAAAAGGCCGATTTCGTTTGGGCTCGTCTTTTTTATCTGTTTGGCGGCAGCGAAAATGCAGGACGGCTAGTTCCTGATTTCAAAAAAACAATTTCGGAAGGACGGGTTTTTAAAGCCACGAAAGGGGAGCAAGTTAGGGACTATATCCACATCAAGGATGCCGCCGAGGCGTTTGTGTTGTTGGCGGAGTGTGGTGCTGGCGGCATTTACAATGTTTGTTCGGGAGTCCCATTGAGGCTGCGCGATTTTTTGCTGGCGATGGCATCGGAGATGGGGAAAAAGGATGGCATGGATTTCGGCGCGGTCCCGTATAGGGCTTGGGAGCCTATGTTTGTTTGTGGCGATAATAGTAAGCTGAAATCTCTCGGGTGGGTTCCGCGTGATCCGCTCGATTGTCTTTTGGATTAGAAAAATATGAGCGAATTAAAATCAGATGAGGTCGTTTCTCGTTTAAAAAAACTCAAAATTGGCTATGTGCCTTACAGCGAGAATTTGGACGCGCCTGGGGACAGGAGGCGTTTTGTCTATTACGCACGCAAAAATAATATTCCCTTTGAGGTGGCGGATCCGTCCAAGCGATACGATATCGTGATTCTTTCCGGATTTGCGGATTTGACCGTTTGGAGCAAATACCGTCGCGGCGTTCTGGTCTTTGATTTGATTGACTCTTATCTGGACGAGTCCAACAACAGTTTCAAAGACACCTTTCGTGGGACGGCCAAGTGGATTTTGCGCAAACACAGATATTGGGAGATGGACTACAAAAAGACCATCAAAGAGACCTTGTTGCAATGCCGTGCGGCCGTTTGTTGCACTGTGGAGCAGCAGCGCCTGATCAAAGAGTTTTGCCCCGAGGTGCATATCATTTTGGATATCCATAACAGCTCGACCAAGACCGTCAAAACGAGCTATGAGGCTTCTTCGCCTGTTTTCAATATCGTGTGGGAGGGGTTGCCTTACACGATGGAGACCTTGAAGATTTTGAAAGGGCCTTTGGAAAAAATCCAAAAAACGCATCCGGTGGCTTTGCATATCATCACCGATTTGGAATATTACAAATACGCCAGAACGGCGGGCAAAACGCTGACGCAAAAAGAAGCCGCCAAAATATTTGCCAACACCTTTTTATATTCGTGGAACGAATCCACGGTCTCTTCGATCATTACTTCTTGCGACATGGCGGTGATCCCGCTCCGCGCCAACAACGCGCTCGATTTTGGAAAACCAGAAAACAAACTGTTACTTTTTTGGCGGATGGGGATGCCTGTTTTGACATCGGATACACCTGCTTACACTAGGGCAATGGCTCGTTGTGGATCGGATATGGCCTGCGGAACAGAAGATGAGTGGGTGGAAAAACTGTTGCGCTACATCATGAGCGCGGATGCCAGAAAAGAAGCTGCAGAAAAGGGTATGAGATATGCCTCAACAGAGCATGGAGAGGATGTCACTTTGGCGAGATGGGATAAACTATTTTCCATATTTATGGAAAAAGGGGAAATAAATGGAAGGAGTGGCATTCATAATCCGCTTGTGGTAGAAAAGGATGTTCAAGAACCCGCATCTATTTATGAGTTTGAAATCAGTAATAGTTTAAGGCAAAACATTGATGCACGCATTTATGATGAATGGAGAAGTCCATCATTTCGATCTGATTTGACTCCCAGGTTATCGGTTGTGATGCCAATTTATAATGGTGAGAAATACCTAGCGGACTCTTTAAGAAGTCTCCTAGCGCAGTCTTTTGAAGATTTCGAGGTTGTTTTGGTTGACGATGGTTCGAGGGATCGTGGACCAGAAATTGTAAAATCTTTCAGCAATATTCCGATTAAGATGGTGAAGCAGATAAACGGCGGAATCGGTTCCGCACTGAGAACTGGGTGTCAAATTGCGCGGGCAGAGTGGATTGCTCGAATGGATCAGGATGATGTTGCATTGCCAGATAGATTTCTAAAGCAAATGGCTTACCTTGAAAAAAATCCTAAAATTGGTTTGCTAGGAACAGGAGTGATTGAAATTAATAGTTTCGGAGAGGAGACAGGAAAATATATATTTCCATCAGAGAATGATGACATAAAAAGATTGCTCATAGTCAGAAATATGTTTTTGCATCCAACAACTATTTTCAAGAAATCTATTTATGAGGAAGTCGGTGGTTACAGTTTGAACAGGGATATGCCTGAGGATTGGGATTTGTGGATTAGAATGATTGATAAGACGCAAGTGGCAAACCTGAGCGAATGCCTTTTGATGTATAGAAGACACGATAAATCCATATCTATAGTGCGTGCCAGACATTATCAGTTTCAGGGTATTAAATTGAGGGGGAGAGCGATTCTTGAAGGTCGTTACTCTTTTTACAATTTAATTTATATCATATTTGCTTTACTGGGTTTGATTCTGCCAATGAACATAGTAGCTATGATCAGGAAGCGGATTCACAAACATTACCACTTTTATCCTAGCCGTGATTTTCGATCAAATGATAAACCTCTGAAATGATCTGTTTTATGTGCGCATGTCCTGTGGTGGAGCCCGATGATGTGGAGGGGATCGCGAGAACCCTAGAAGATTTGTTTGTGAAATGGCAAAAGGGCGTTTTGAAAGTCTCCGATGCTTTTGGTTCCGTAGCCGCAGATTACAGCATAGAGAAGACAACGGGCAAACTTCACGAGCTTTTGGAAGAGGTTAGCTGTTTGAAGCATGGAAGATAAAAAATTATGAAAGGGGCGATTGACAGGATTCAGGTCAGCGGGTTCAAGTCTATTCGCCAAGCGGATGTCCGTTTGAATGCGCTTAATGTGCTCATCGGGGCAAACGGCGTAGGCAAATCTAATTTTATTGGTCTTTTCAAACTGCTCCGAAACATCATCGAACGCCGATTGCAGGTTTATGTGGGTGCGTCAGGGGGGGCGGGAAGCCTGCTCCATTTTGGCCGAAAAAAAACATCGGCCATGAAAATCGAACTCACCTTCTCAGACGCTACGAACGGTTATCTTTGCCAACTCATGGGCACGGATGAGGATTTGCTTTTTTTTGCCGAAGAGGAAACTTGGTTTCACGACAAGGAGAAGCATGAGAAGACTTGCCCATCAAGGCTCGGGAGTGGACACAGAGAAACGCGTTTGGTTGATGATCAAGGTATCCCCCTGAGGGGCGTTGCCGAACATGTGTTCGAAGTCATGCGAAGCTGGCGAACCTACCACTTTCACGATACCAGTCCAGAAGCTAAAATGAAGCAATCCTGCGAGTTGCACGACAACCGCAGTTTCAAGGGCGATGCCTCCAATCTTGCCGCATTTCTCTATTTCTTGCGCGAGAAGCACGCTTCGCACTACAGGAACATTATTGACGCGGTCCGCATGATGGCTCCTTGCGTGGATGATTTTATTTTGGAGCCGCTCGCATTAAACCAGAACATGATCCGGTTGGAGTGGAAGGAAAAGGGGAGCGACCATGTGTTTGGTCCCGGAGCTCTTTCTGACGGCACGCTTCGCTTTATTTGTCTTGCCGCCCTCCTTCTCCAACCGAATTTGCCCAGCACGATACTTCTTGATGAGCCAGAGTTGGGTTTGCACCCTTACGCCATAGTGCTTTTGTCCGAATTACTTCGTGGGGCAGCCACTAAAACGCAGGTGATCGCTTCTACGCAATCAACCGGCCTCGTCAATCAGTTTGAGCCCCAAGATATTATCGTCGTCGAACGGGAAGCTGGCCAAAGCATCTTTAAGCGTCTCGACAAAAACTCCATGGAGAATTGGCTTGAAGACTATGGGTTGGGCGACCTTTGGGAAAAAAACCTGCTTGGAGGACGCCCGTGAGTTTCCGCAAAATATTGATCCTTGTGGAGGGGCAAACGGAAGAAAGTTTTGTTAAGAGTGTTCTCGCGGCATCCATGCCTGAAGGCCTCTATTTGCAACCGGTTATCGTGGCGACAAAGCGGGTAAATTCAGGCGGCAAATTTAAAGGCGGGGTGCCCGGTTATCCGAAAGTGCGCGGAGAGGTGATGCGTCTTTTGGCGGATTCTAGCGCGGTGGCGGTCACGACGATGTTGGACTATTACGCGCTTCCCGATTCTTTTCCTGGAAGAAGTCAACCGCTAGGAATTACGGCCTGCGCGAAAGTTAGCCATGTGGAGGCGGCGTGGTTTGCTGATATTGGCGATGAGCGTTTTCGCGCCTATTTGTCGCTGCATGAATTTGAGGCCTTGTTGTTTTCGGAGACAGCCACCATCGCCGATGCGTTTGCGAAGCCCGAACTCGCTTTGGGGCTGGCAAATATCCGCTCTTCGTTTCCTACGCCTGAAGAGATCAACGACGGTCCAGAAACAGCCCCATCAGCCCGCCTTGAAACTCTCTATCCGCGATACAACAAACCGCTGTTTGGCACACTCGTCGCCCAACGCATTGGAATCGAAAAAATGGTGAAGGAATGCCCGCATTTTGCCGGCTGGGTGGGTTTTTTGAAATCATTAGGCAGCGGTTAGAAAGTTTTATGGAAGATAGAGAGCAAAGACGAGTGGATGACTTTGCTCCCTTTTACTGGATCAGGGCAAGGAACCTGCTTTTATTGGCGGTTTGCCTTTGGGGTTACGCCAGCTACAGATGGGTCGAGAGGGGAAAACGAAAGGTTTGGTAGAAGATGTGCGGTTTTGTAGGTATTTTAAATTTGAAAGGGCATTCCTTGCCGGGGGAGATCCGTGCCCGGATGGAGTCCATGACAGATGCTCTGATTCATCGGGGTCCGGATGATAGGGGACTATGGTGCGAATCCCAGCCAGCCGTTGCGCTCGGCTTTAGGCGGTTGGCTATTTTAGATTTAACCGAGGCAGGCCATCAGCCTATGCTGTCGGCAGACGGAAAGCTTGCGATGGTCTTCAACGGGGAAATTTACAACCATCACGCTTTAAGGGGAGAGCTTGATAGGGAAAGAACCGAGTCGGCTTGGCGGGGTCATTCAGATACGGAGACCATTTTGGAGTTGTTTCGCCGTCATGGGGTCGGAAGTTCTCTACCAAAGCTCGACGGTATGTTTGCATTGGCGTGTTGGGACCGGCAGAAAAAAACGTTTTTTCTTGCGCGGGACAAGATGGGCGAAAAGCCGCTTTACTACGGGCGGATCGGCGAATGGTTTCTGTTTGGCTCTGAACTCAAGGCGCTGCGCCAGTTCGGGAATGAAATTCAGGGGGAACGATGTTCATGGGAAGTTGACCGGAACTCGCTGGCGGGGTATGCCCGTTACGGATACATCCCCGCTCCCCATTCTATTTACCGCGGATTTTTTAAATTGATGCCTGGCCACTATTTGTCCGTCGAGCAGGGCGCGGAGTTTTTTTATTCCCGCCCCTACTGGGATTTTTCTAAAATCGTTTTGAGCGGTCAGGGCTCAGATGTGAAAGACGAAGAGGCCGTGGCGGCCTTGGATGGCGTTCTGCGGCGTGCTGTCAAATCGAGGATGGAATCGGATGTGCCGCTGGGTGCTTTTCTTTCCGGCGGCATTGATTCTTCCACCATCGTGGCGTTGATGCAGGCGGGTTCATCCGCCAAAATACGAACCTTTACCATCGGCTTTCATGAGGCTGCCTATAACGAGGCTGGATATGCTAAAGCCGTGGCAAACCATTTGGGGACGGATCATACCGAACTCTATGTGACGCCTGAAGATGCACGCGGGGTGATCCCGAAATTGCCTGATATTTATGATGAACCTTTTTCTGATTCGTCGCAAATTCCCACCTGTTTGCTTTCGGCGATGACACGACAGCATGTCACGGTGAGTCTGTCGGGCGATGCTGGGGACGAGCTGTTTGGAGGTTACAACCGTTATTTTTTAGGGAGTCGTCTTTGGAGACTGTTTGGTTGGATGCCCTTTTCGTTACGGGATGCAGGCGGGCGATGGATTCAGGGTGTGCCAGCGAGGGTTTGGGATGGGATGATCAAGGGGGCAGGGGCGTTGGCTCCTAGCTCTTTGCGAGTGATGAATGCTGGGGATCGCATGCTCAAGGTGGCGCGGTTTCTTCGTTCGCCCGATCAGGAAGCGATCTATCGCAGCCTCGTTTCCGTCTGGGATCAGCCGCCAGTTTTGGGGGCAGATAACCACGCCAAGGGGATGGCTTTTTTCGAAGAAGGTGCTTTTAACCATTATTCTTTTGCTGAGAGAATGATGATGCAAGATGCGGTGACTTATTTGCCAGACGATATTTTGTGCAAGGTGGATCGTGCGGCGATGGCGGTCTCATTGGAAACGCGGGTTCCTTTTTTGTCTGAGGAAGTGATTGAGTTTGCCGCGAAGCTGCCTCTTTCTTTCAAAATTCGTCACGGGAAAGGAAAATGGCTTTTGAGGCAAGTGCTAAAAAAATATGTCCCTGATTCGCTGATCGAGAGGCCGAAGGCTGGGTTCGGGGTGCCGATTGATGAGTGGTTGCGGGGGCCGTTGAGAGAATGGGCGGAGAGTTTGTTGGGAGAGGCACGGTTGCGTGAGGAGGGGTTTTGGGATGTCCCGCTCGTCCGCCAACGGTGGCAGGAACATTTGACTGGGCGTTTTGCGTGGCATCATTCGCTTTGGACGGTGCTCATGTTTCAAGCGTGGTTGGATCGTCAGAAAAGCGTTTGTTAAAATGAACAGAACCCCTTCTCCTATCCGCGTTGTTCGAGTGATTGCTAGGCTGAACATCGGGGGGCCCGCCCTGCATGTGACTTTGCTGAACGAAGGTTTGAACCGAAAGGGCTACGAGACTTGGCTGGTGTGTGGAAATGTGTCGAAGACGGAAGGAGACTCCCTTTTGCTTGCGAGAGAAAAACAAATCAGAACAGTGGTGTTGGAGGATTTGGGGAGGGAAATTTCTCTTTTTAAAGATGTCGGGGTCATTTTAAAACTTTGGAAGATTTTTCGGGAATGCCGACCGCATATTGTTCACACTCATACGGCCAAAGCGGGTTTTGTGGGCAGGGTTGCCGCCTTGTTGGCTGGGACGCCTGTGGTCATGCACACCTTTCACGGGCATGTTTTTCATAGCTATTTTGGCCCGTTGAAGACGGCTTTTTTCAAAACGCTCGAACGCATTTGCGCATGCTGGACGGATGCGGTGATCGTGATCAGCGAAAGGCAGAAAAAAGAAATCGCCTCTTTTCATATTTGCCCCGAAAAAAAAATGGAGGTCGTGCCGCTCGGCTTGGATCTCGACAGGTTTGACAAAACGCCGAGAGGAAACGGCTCTTTTCGTCATTCATGTGGCGTGGAAAACGGCGTTCGGCTGATCGGGATCATCGGGCGGATTGTTCCCGTGAAAAGGCACGATCTTTTTGTGGCGGCAGCAGCGAGACTTGTTGCTGCGGGTGGTGCTGCGTGGCGGTTCGTCGTGGTGGGGGATGGCGAAGAGCGGTGTGCGATAGAAAAGATGTTGGAAAATGAGGGGTTAGCGAAGCACTTTATTTTGACTGGCTGGAGGCGGGACTTAGAAGCGATCTATTCTGATTTGGATGTTTCAGTGATTTGCTCGGACAACGAAGGGACGCCTGTCTCTTTGGTAGAGTCAATGTCATCGGGATGTCCTGTGGTTTCAACGGCTGTGGGGGGTGTGGCTGATTTGTTGGGCGATGGGATATTTGGTAGGCTGTGTCCACCGGGAGACTCGGTTGCGCTGGCAAAAAAAATAGAGGAGGTTTTCTTGGATGCGGATGGAACGAGAGAAAAAGTTTCTTTAGCAAAAAGCCATGTTTTGGAAAAATATGCTGCATCTAGGTTGGTGGAAGATGTGGATCGGCTATGTCGAAGAGTATTGAAGGAAAAAGGTTTATTGCCTAATTGATCAGAATGAGAGTCGTCTGGAGTTTTTTTGCGGCGTTTGTGCTTGCTGTTGCGGGTGTGGCTCTGTGCCGTAAATGGGTAGTCGCCCGTGGGTGGGTGGCCAAGCCGCGCAAGGATCGTTGGCATACAGTCTCGACTGCATTGCACGGTGGACTCGGTTTTTTTCCAGCGTTTTTAGCGGTGTCGTTGGCTGTTTATTTTTTGCATCTTCGCGAAAGAGGTTGGTCGCTCTCGCTGGATTGGGGGGTGGATGCCGTTGGTTTGACAGGCACGCTATTTCTTGGGTCGGCCCTCATGTTTTTGACGGGTTTATTGGACGACATTTTTCATTTTTCTCCCGCACAGAAGTTGCTGGGACAAATAACGGCTGTCAGCGGTTTTGTTTTTGCTGGTGGCACACCGCCGTTCACAGGATTTTTTTTACTGGATGTGATGATCACCTATGTCTGGTTCATCGGCATAGTGAACGCCGTGAATCTCATAGACAACATGGACGGGGTCTGTTCTCTGGTGGTGGCTGTGGCCGCACTGGTGCTGGGCTGGATTTATACGCAGATAGATATTCCAAGTGCTGTTTTAGGGCGTGCGTGGTGTTCGGCACTATCTGGTGCCGCGTTGGGATTTTGGGTTTTCAACCGTCCACCCGCGAAGATTTTTATGGGCGATTCTGGCAGCCTGTTTTTGGGTTTCACACTCGCCGCTCTTTCGCTTCCTTCACCGATAAACGGTTACTTCGGTGAATCTTTGAGGGGAGTGCCGCCGCCATCCAGCGTATTTTTTGGCTTTTGCCTTTCGCTATCCGTGCTTGCCGTGCCGATCATGGACACGGCCTTGGTCACGGTCACGCGTCTGATGCGTGGGCAGAGTCCGGCTGTGGGGGGGCGTGACCATTCATCGCACAGGCTTGTCTTGGCTGGTCTTTCCGAGCCGCAGACTATGTGGGTTTTGGGTGGAATGGGGCTTTTTTGCGGGGCGTTGGCTGTTGTGATGTTCCACCTTACTGGTACTAGGCTGATACTGTTTCCACTCCTTTACACAGCACTGCTTCTTGTGGCGGTTTATTTGGGGCTGCTGAAAGTGGAGACGGGCGAGCAACGGGTGAGTTACTGGCTAAAAAGTTTTATTGGGTTGCTGGTCTCTAGGGTGCCTGCCTTGAAATTCTGTTTTGATATTGCGCTTGTGGCGTTGGCCTACTATGCGGCTTACCTGTTGCGCTTTGATTTTGTTGCAAGCGACAAAGTGACTAATGGCGTGATGAGTTCTTTGCCATTGGCGATCGTGGCGTGCCTTTCTCTGAATGTTGCCTTCGGTATTTACGGCCAGCGCTGGATGCTAATTTCAGGGGCAGATTTGCTGCGGCATATTGCGGCTGGTGGAGCAGGAGTTTTTGCTACTGTGACAATGATTACGCTGATCAACCGCTTTGAAAAAGGCCATTCGCGCGGGGCGATGGTGATTTTTGCGCTACTTTACTTGTGCGGACTAGTAGGCTCTAGGCTGAGCTTCAGATTTTTGAACGAGTGTTTTGCAAAAATAAAAAGGATGCAGCCGCAGGCCGAAAACACTCCTGTGCTGGTTTATGGCGCAGGACGCATGGGCAGACTGCTTGCCGCAGAAATATCGCATCTAAAAAAAGGCAAAAATGTGAGGGTGCTCGGTTTTGTGGACGACAACCCTGAATTGTGCGGCCAAAAACTGGTGGATTTACCGATCTCTTCGCCAGAAGAATGGGCGGGATCAATCCTGAAGGAAGATGGTTTGGAAATATGGGTCTCCTCCGATGGTATTCCAGACCAGAAAGTCATAGAACTGAAGCATATGGTCGGCGGGCGTGCCGATTGCCGTCGCTTCAGCGTACAGGTGGAGTCTATCGGAGAAAAAGAGGAGCCGTGAGTCTCCGCGTGCCCAAGATGGCTTTCGGGTGGCCGGATGAAATGTTGGTCTCTGGGCTGGCTTGGTTGCTGGCACTGGCTGGCGTTTACGGACTCATGGAGATCGGTTTTATTTTGGGCGTCCCCGCACACGGCGGCTTGGCTGTGGCGGGGATTCTTTTTTTTGTTTTTTCATCTGGTGCAATTTATTTTCGCACACGCACAGGCTGTGATGCGGGTGTCTGTTGCTGCGGAGCGGCACGGGTTAAGCGTTGGCTGTTTTTACTTGGCGGAAACGCAGCCGTTCTTTTTTCATCACTATGGCTTTCTGAAAAGGTTTATGATTTTGGCTGGGACGGTCAGACCTCGCATCAAGCAGTTGTTTTTTATTTAAAAAACGGATGGAATCCATTTACCCACAACGAGGCGGAGATTTCTCAGAAAATAGCGGAGACGCACCCCGCTATGGCCTATTTCCCTTCTGCTAACGCAAGCGTGCGTCTGACGCATGGTCTGGGGGCTATTTTTTATCAGGCCACTGGTAAGATCGAGTGTGGCAAGGCTGCAAACATCCTTATTTCGTGGGTCGCATTTTGTCTAGCGACAGCGGCCTTTTCTAAAATGGGGTTGGCTTGGTGGAGGGCATTGCTTGTGGCGGCTCTTTGTGTGTGGAACCCCGTTTGGGTCGGGTTGGTACTCACCGCGTCTGTAGATTCTGTCTTGGCGTGTTTGCTGGTCTGTTTGGTGTCGGCTTCAATTTTAGCATTGAAGGGTGGGGAGAGCCGGTGGACTGGGGCTTTGTTATTTATTGTGACTCTATTATCCATGGCAAGCACCAAAGTGACGGGCGTCTGGTATGCGGCGGTAGTCGGCGGTGGGTGTTCGTGGATCGTTTTGGGAAAAAATTGGAAACTGTCGCACTTGAAATGGATTGCTTGTGGATGTTTTGCACTGGTTGTGGTGGGGACGGCGACAGGTGTTTTTCCGATGTTTAAATGGATGTGGCAGCACGGGACAACGGCTAGTGACGGATCAGGGGCTTTGGCATCGTGGCAGAGTTTGATGGCTGGATATTTTGGAAGGCTTGGCAACCCGAACGAGATTGCATTGATACGGGACTGTTCTTTTTTGGATAGGGTTGCGCTCGCATTTTTTGGCGTTACGGGACACGGCGAGGTTTTTGCTCTGAAATGGCCTTTTACTGTTTCGCTTGGAGAGATCGGAATGTATTTAAAAGTTTATGAGGCGCCCGAAATCGGGGGCTTCGGGCCTCTGATGAGCGGTGTGTTTGTCGTGGCCGCCCCGCTGGTTTGCGCGATGTTTTTTACGCCTTTGGATAAGATGCAAAAAACATTGTTGTTAATTGCTTTTTTGCTGGCTTTATCAGCGTTGCCGATGCCGTTTTATCTTGCCCGATATGCGCCGCATGTTTGGCTTATTCCCGTTCTTTGTTTTGCCGCCGCCATTATCTCTGTAAATAGGTGGGTGGTATGGGCTGCGTGGGGCGGTTTGCTCCCTGCGATGATGGCCAATTTGCTTCTTGTTAGCGTAGCTTACGGTTTTGGGCAATGGAGTGTTCAGTCGGCTTACCGGAAGCAACTGGAGCTTATTGCTTCGCTTCCACAGCCGATGCTGGTCTATTTTGATTCCAAACATTCGCCGCTGGAACTGCGCCTGATCGAAAAAGGTATCCGTTATCATGTCATGAGGACACGGTGGTATGCAGGGAAGCCAGCCATTCATCTTTTGAGGACGGATGTTAATGATGGCGTGGAGATTCCAGTGGGCGATATGCGGCAGCCCGAGGTTTTTGAAGTTTGTAAAAAAATGAAAATGCTCCAAGATAAACTTTGGGTCAAGGGCATAAGGCTTCAAGCTGTGCAAAATTTATAAGCTGGAGATAAAAACATGAATTTAGAGAACGAAAAAATCTTTGTAGCAGGCCACCGTGGGATGGTGGGGTCGGCTTTGGTCAGGCTCTTGCAAAAGCGCGGGGCGCAGCACCTCTTGTTGAGGGGGCGGGCAGAGTTGGACTTGAAGGACGCTAAAGCGGTGAATTCATTTTTTGAGGCTGAAAGACCTGACCATGTGATTCTTGTGGCGGCAAAAGTGGGCGGTATCCAAGCAAACATGCAGGATCCTGGAACATTTCTTTTTGATAACTTGGTGATTCAAAACAATGTGATTGATGAGAGCCGACGCAGCGGCGTCAAAAAAATTTGTTTTTTAGGAAGCTCGTGCATTTATCCGAGGGAATGTCCCCAGCCCATGAAAGAGGAATATCTGATGACTGGGCCGCTGGAGCCCACCAATGAAGGCTACGCTTTGGCCAAAATAGCTGGGCTGCGATTAGTTCAGTATTATGCAAAGCAATATGGGATGAACGGGATTTGCCCCATGCCGTGCAACCTTTATGGAACCAATGATAGTTTCGACCTCAAGCATTCGCATGTTTTGTCTGCGCTGGTCAGGCGGTTTTGCGATGCGGTGGACAGCGGTTTGGACGAGGTTTCCATGTGGGGGACAGGTTCGGCTAAGCGCGAGTTCATGCATGTGGATGATGTTGCCGAGGCGGTTTTGTTTCTCATGGAAAAATGGGATTCACCAGAGATCATAAATGTCGGGCCAGGAAACGATGTTAGCATCCGCGAGCTTGCGGAGACTATTGCCGAAATGACTGGATATAAAGGCACTCTGGCATGGGACACCACAAAACCAGACGGGATGCCGCGAAAATGTTTGGATGTTTCAAGGCTTAAGAGTTTAGGATATGAACCCAAAATATCTTTGAGGGAAGGCATAGGCGGGGTTATCGAGGAATACCGCAGACTCAAGCGCGAGGGCAAAATCAAGTAGGCTGGCTGTGGAGGATGTTTGTATGAGAATAGCGATGCACGGGATGATCGGTGTCCGAATCCGTCTTGTCTTTCTCGTTAAAACAGGGTATTTTACCAGTATGAAGCGGTTTTTTTGCATCGGGGTTTTGGTGCTGGGCAGTCTTGCTTGCTCGCAGGCCGTGGAAGTGGCTCCGCGCATTTCCGACAGGGAGATTATTGAGGGGTTGGGTGAAATCAAAACATTGAGAGCCGAGATGAACGCTAGGTTTGATGCGCAGCAAAAAGAGATGAATGCACGGTTTGATGCGGTGGACGCACGGTTTAACTCGGTAAACACTCGGTTTGAAGACATGAATGCGCGGTTTAATCTCATGCAGCAGCAAATAGCGCAGAACCACAACACTATGATTGCTATGTTTTCTGCGCTTATAGTGCTGATAGGCGGGTTGGTAGGATTTATCGTTTGGGATCGTCAGACTATGATCAAACCCTTGGAAATGAAAGTGGAAGCCTTGAAAGATGAGATTATAAAGGATCGTGTTGTGAGGCGAGATGAGGTGCAACTTATAGACCGCATATTATCTGCTTTGAAAGATATGGCCAAGACTGATAACCGTGTGGCTGATGCGCTGCGCTCTGTCCACCTTCTCTGATTGGTGTGGAGAAAGGTTTTCGGGCAACGGCAAAACTTTTGTTGGTTCATGGATATTTCATATTACGATAGCTACTATCGGCACGAATTTTCTCATTGGTGGTTTCGTGCCCGCAGGCGGATTTTAACTGCACTGGTTCGCGCTTTGGTCAGGGCACCGTTGTTCGGTTCAAAAGAAATACGGCTGATGGACTACGGGTGTGGCACGGGTTTGATGCTTGACTCCTTGCGCGAATTTGGGCGGGTTGACGGTGCTGATATTGAGCCGAAAGCACTTGATTATTGCCGCCGCCGTGGGCATTCCAATCTCGTATTGATCAAAAACGGGAGTGTTTTGGCTGACGATGGATCGTATGATGGCGTGACATGCCTTGATGTGATTGAGCACACGGATGATGATAGGTCGGTATGCCGCGAGATTTTCCGAATATTGAAACCTGGCGGCTGGCTGCTTGTCACAGTGCCAGCGTTCCAGATGCTATGGGGGCTGCAGGATGATGTGAACCATCACAGGAGAAGATATTGCAGTAGCGAACTGATTGATTGCCTCAAAGATTCTGGGTTCGAGGTTTTGAAAGTGAGCTATTTTAACGCGCTTCTATTTTTGCCGATTGCGACCGTCCGTATTTCAAGGAGGCTGTTTCGCCTGAAACCGAAAATGCAGTCCGATTTAGAAATGTCTGTACCGCCGTGGGTTTCCAGTTTGTTGGAGAGGCTGTTTGCCATGGAATTGCATTGGCTGAAACGGGGAAGTTTTCCTTTTGGAGTTTCCCTTTTGGCCGTGGCGCGAAAGGGCGATCATTAAAATTATGTTGATAGGTATCACTGGAGCAAATGGTTTTATCGGGAAGGCCGTGGTGCGGCACTTGGTAGAAGAGCAATCAGTAGGTTATAGCCTGCGTTGCTTGAGTCGCAATGTGGATATCGAGAAGAGTGCCCGTGACACGCGGGTTTCGTGGGTCAGGGGTGATTTGGGATCGCCAGAAGACTGTCGTGATTTCGTCAAAGATTGCGATGTTCTCATACATCTAGCCCAAGCTAATAATCCGATAAGTTCCGAGCGATGTTGGCCGAGCGATGCCGCAAGTAATTTTATCACCACGCTCAATTTGCTGCAGGCCGTGAGGGAGACAAAAAAACGCCCGCACATTGTTTTTGCCAGTAGCGGCGGTGCTGTTTACGGAGCATCAGGCGGGCGGGTTCCGCTCCGTGAGACGGATGCTTGCAGCCCAGTTTCTGCTTACGGAATACAAAAACTTGCGGCGGAAAATTATTTGCAGCTTGCCGCGTTGCAGGGGTGTCTGACGGCCTCTGTTTTAAGAATTTCCAACCCTTACGGCGAGCTGCTCCCTCCAGAGAGGCGTCAAGGGCTGATCGGCGTGGCGTTGAACCAGTCATTGAACGGGCGCGTTTTGCAGGTGTTTGGCGATGACTCAATCGTCAGGGATTACATACACCTTGATGACCTGACGCGTGCGGTTGGTTTGGTTCTCAAGCCCTCTAAGGCATTTGCCATTTACAATATCGGGTCTGGCGTAGGGCATTCTGTGCGCCAGATAATAGAAATTATAGGCGCGGCAGGTGGACGCCCCCTCGCGACGGAGACTATAATGTATGGCAAAGAGACTGTTGCCATGAATCCGTGGATCGTGCTGGATATGGTGTTAGCCAAAAAAGAGATCGGGTGGGAGCCGCGTATTTCATTGGAAGAGGGGATTGGGCGGATGGTTTTGGAGTCGAAAAAAAAGGGGGGCGGATGAAATCGGACGGCATAAAACTTTCTGTTCTTTCGCCGTGCTACCAAGACCAAGACTGTGTCCGCCCATTATGGGAAAGGCTTACGGTCGTATGCAGGGCAACGGGTCTTGTGTATGAGATTATTTTGGTTGATGACGGTTCTAGGGATTGCACATGGGACGAAATCCGAAAAATATGCGAAAAGGACTCGTGTGTAGTCGGCGTAAAACTATCAAAAAATCACGGCCAGCAGAAGGCCATGAGCGCAGGCATGAAGATGGCGCGTGGCGAAAGACTGCTCACCATTGATTCCGATTTGCAAGACCCGCCAGAGCTTTTGCCTGAAATGATGCGGCTCATGGATGGTGGGGCGGATGTAGTCTATGGCCAACGGAAAGCCCGCAAAGGTGTGTCTTTGATAAAGCGCGGATGCTACAAGCTGTATTATAAAATACTTTCTTGGTTGGCTGATTGCGAAATTCCTAGGGATACGGGGGATTTTCGGTTGGTAAGTCGCCGTGTGCTAGATTATTTGAACGCGATGCCAGAGCAACAACGGTTCCTGAGGGGGATGGTGAGTTGGTTGGGGTTTCGTAAGGCCGCCTTGCTTTACGATAGAGATGCGCGTTGGGCTGGGGAGTCGCATTACACTTTTAGAAAACTGATGCAGATAGCCTTGGACGGCATCACGAGTTTTTCCATCAGGCCATTAAGAGTGGCTACACTTTTTGGGTTGGGGCTTGCGTTTGCTGCTGGTTTGCTGGCACTGTTCATACTGTGGGAGTGGTGGATCAAAGGCATACCCATACAGGGTTGGACTAGCCTGATTTTGGTTATATTGACTATAGGCAGTTTACAGCTTTTCGTGTTAGGCATGATAGGCGAGTACCTCGGACGCCTTTACATCGAGAGTAAACACCGCCCACTTTTCATGGTTGACGAAGTGTTGAATGCTGGGGCTTCACTGGAGCAACCAGATAGATTATAATGTTTTTGCAGGGAAAGGTTTTTGCATGGGAACAGAATATCCGAAAGTGGTCAGGCGGGAGCAGAAAAAGGTTTCACCGTGGCTGAATTTGGTTGAGAAAGAAGTGCTTTTTTCAGAAGGTGCGAAAAGCCAAGTTTATCACTCAGTCAACCAAGCGGCTTACATAGCTATGATGGCTGTGATGCAGGATGGGCGCATCCCGATAGTCAGACAATATCGCCCGTGCGTGGAAAGTTTTACATGGGAATTTCCTGGGGGAACGCTGGATGAGGGAGAGACTCCGAAAGAGGCGGCCATTCGTGAATTGAGGGAAGAGACTGGGCTGGAAACTTTGGCCATCCACGACTTGGGTTGCTTCTACCCTGATACAGGGCGCCTAGGGCTTGATTCACATGCTTTTTTTATAGAGGCATCAAACCCGAAAGAAAATTTTGTTGAGGAAGAGGGTGTCAATGTCCGCTTTGTAACGCCTAGCGAACTGAGGCAGATGATGCACGATATGGAGTTTTGCCATTTGCCGCACTGGGGGATTTACGCTGCTGCCATCCTTAAAGGGTGGGGTTGTAAGTTTGGGCAAGGCTGATATGAAACTGTCAGATAGACGCTCCTTTTGCAAAAATTTGTTTTGAAGTGACAAAATGGGTTATTCAACCCAAGTCAGAATAACTGCATTTACATGGGTATGCGGGAAAATAATTCGTGCCTTTTTATCCGTTTTGATTTATCAAACACATAGGGCGTTAAGCCTCGTTTTATGTTGGGATAGGATATGAAATGAAAAAAGATGTATGCGTAGTTGGTGGAGCTGGTCATGTCGGTGCTCCCTTGGCGATTGTGTTGGCCTCCAAAGGTCTAGAAACAATTATTTACGACATAAATGCTAATGCGACCAAAGTGCTTGCAAGCGGCAAGCTCCCTTTTTTAGAGGAGGGCGGAGAGGTGCTTTTGGGAGAAGTCCTTAAAAAAGGGACGCTCCATTTTTCGTCTGATCCTGCCTCTGTTCAGGATGCGAAAGTGATCATCCTTACCATCGGGACACCGATTGATGAATTTCATAACCCGTCATTCAGCCTTTTGACAGGGTGCATTGACCAGTTACTCCCTTATTTGAGTGACGACCAGACAATCGTTCTGCGTTCGACTGTGGCACCGGGTGTCACCACATTTTTGGATGGCTACCTAAAAGAAAAAGGGAAAAAAACTGGGCTGGCGTTTTGTCCAGAGCGTGTCGTGCAAGGCAAAGCAATTGAAGAAATCCAAACGCTTCCACAACTGGTGAGCGGCACTTCCAGAGAAGCCGTGAAAGTGGCTACAGATTTGTTTGGGCGCATTGCGCCAGAAGTGGTGGAGATGACGACTCATGAAGCGGAATTTGCAAAACTCATCTGCAACGCGTTTCGCTATATCCAATTTGCTGCCACCAACCAGCTTTACATGATGGTGGAGTCGGCGGGGATTAATTACAGCGGCCTTCTCGCCAAAATGAAAAAAGGCTACCCGCGCATGGGTGGCATCCCAGGTCCTGGTTTTGCTGCTGGCCCGTGTCTCATGAAAGACACCATGCAACTTTTTGCCTTCGAAAAACATAATTTTGTCTTGGGGCAAATTGCGATGATGATAAACGAGGGGCTGCCCAATTTTATCGTGGAGAACCTCGCCAAAAGCATGAACTTCAGGGGGGCTACAGTCGGTATTTTGGGCATGGCTTTCAAAGGAGATAGCGATGACATTCGCGACGCGCTTTCATACAAGCTGTTAAAAATACTTCGCTTCTCTGGTGCGAAGGTGCTTTGTTCGGACGAGTTTGTGAAAGACGAATCGTTTGTCTCGAAAGAGCGGCTTCTGGCCGAGTCCGAAGTTGTTGTTGTGGGCGTGCCGCACACAGCTTATAAAACATTAGCGATTCCACAAAACAAAAAAGTGGTGGACATGTGGAACATTCTCCCTCGTGCGGAGTCATGAAGGCAATTGTTTCGCAAAACTGTCGCATACGGCATCCCGTCCATTTCGAGATAGGAGAAAATTCTATCGTGGATGATTTTTGCTATTTCTCTACACGAGTCAAAATCGGGTGCGGCTCTCATGTAGCGTCTGGATGTTCTGTGGCTGGGGGTAAAAATTGGGAATTTCACCTCGGCGATTTCAGCAGCCTCTCATCTGGCGTTAAGATATGGTGCTCTAGCAACGACTTCGTGAATGATCTGGTAGCGATTGTTCCCGTTGATTTAAGGCTGGTTGATGCAACTCCCGTGGAGGGTGATGTGGTGTTTGGAAACTATACTGGCGTGGGCTCAAACTCTGTAGTTATGCCAGACAATACTGTTCCTGAGGGTGCTGTGATAGGTGCTTTAAGTTTCGTGCCTGCGCACTTTCCGTTTGAGGCATGGACGGTATATGCTGGCAATCCTTTGCGTCGCATAAAAGCCAGAAATCGCGACAGAGTTTTAAAACAAGCAGATCAGGTTTTAGCTTGGATGGAGAAAAATAATGAGTGCTGAAAACAATGTGATTCCTTGGTGGTTGCCAGAGATAAATGGCTCGGAGTGGCCTCTTGTCCGCAAGGTGATAGATAGCAATTTTTTGAATGATGGCAAAGTGACGGAGGATTTTGAAAGCAGGATTACAGACATAGTCGGCACACGGTATGCCGTGGGTGTCACGAGTGGGACTACTGCCTTATACCTTTCGCTTTTGGCCGCTGGTGTCGGCGTGGGGGACGAGGTTGTTGTTCCCGACATGACCTTTATTGCAACGGCTAATGCCGTGGCGATGACTGGTGCTAAAGTCGTGCTCGTTGATGTTGATGAAGAGACTCTCACAATGTCTCCAGAAGCTTTTGGGCATGCCATCACACCTAAGACCAAAGCCGTGATTCCTGTGCATGTGAGTGGGCGCGGCGGGACTCTTAACCGCATTTGTGAAATAGCTAAGAACCACGGGATAGCGGTGGTGGAAGATGCGGCGGAAGCACTCGGCTCTGTTTATTGCGGTAAAAAACTCGGGAGCTTCGGGCTGACCGGCTGTTTTTCGTTTTCTCCAAATAAAACGATCACGACAGGCCAAGGCGGGATGATAGTCACCAACGACGAGGCCGTGCATGTCCGCCTGCGCGAGCTGAAAGACCAAGGTCGCCCCGTTCGCGGGACTGGCGGTGACGATGTCCACGCATCGTTTGGATCGAATTTCAAGCTGACCAACTTGCAGTCCGCTGTCGGGTTGGGTCAGCTCGAAAGTCTAGCCTCGCGCATGGAACGCCAGCGCAGCATCCACAGAATTTACAGGAACCGTTTAAAAGACCTGTTGGGTTTGCGTGTGCTACCTTTTAATGTCGAAGGTGGAGAGTGCCCGCAATGGACTGATGTGGTGGTAGAGAAAAGGAACGAGCTGGACGCTTTTCTCAAGTCGCGCGGGGCGCATTGCCGCCGTTTCTGGTTTCCGATACATACGCAAAAACCATATTTTCAGAAGGACGATGCCTACCCAAACAGCACTAAACTTTCTCCCCAATCGCTCTGGTTGCCATCAGCTTTTCAGATGACAGATGCTGATGCGGAGCGCGTGTGCGGTATGGTCTGCGAGTTTTTCAAACAATGAAACTTTCCATTTTGCTTCCAGTAAGAAACGAGGGAATCAACCTCAAGATCATGCTCAAAATCTTGCGAGCCGTGGTGGACGAGCCGCACGAGGTCATTGTTGTCGTGGATTCACTGGACGACACCAGCATCCCAGTTGCAAAAAAAGTTGCGGAAGAATATCCCGAACTGCGCTGGATACATAATACGCTCGGGCGCGGCGTGGTGAACGCCATCCGCGCTGGGGTGGATGCGGCCACGGGCGATTGCATACTGATTTTTGCGGCAGATGAAGTGGGGCCAGTTTTGGCTATCGAAGATATGCTCCAGCTTATTCGCGAAGGGTGCGATTTTGTCAGTTGTACGCGCTATGCTTACGGTGGGCGGCGTCTTGGTGGTTCTGTGATAGGCGGGATTCTTTCTCGCATTGCCAATAAACTTTTCCACTCGCTCTCTGGCTCCCCTTTCTCCGATGCTACCACTGGCATCAAAATGTTCAGGAAAGATTCATTTTCTAAGCTCGATCTCCGTTGCAAGCCCATCGGCTGGGCGGTCGCTTTTGAGATGGCGATCAAGGCGCAACATGCCGGGCTGGTTCTCGGGGAGGTTCCGATTGTCTCCATAGACAGGCTCTATGGTGGAGAATCCTCGTTTCGTTTGGGTCCTTGGGTGCGAGAGTATCTGAAATGGTTTCTCTGGGGCATGATGGAGTCTTTACAAAACAAATCTGGAAAACAGGCGACGGTTCGGGTTAAAATACCGTCGTTCTATCGTTAAAAAAATGCACTCTGTAAAAGGAAAAAAAATATTGGTGACTGGCGGCACGGGATTTATCGGCAGTGCCCTAGTCAAAGGACTGTTGCGTGCAGGCGCGCAGGTTCGTTCGTTCGACAACGATTCGCGGGGATCGCGCAGCAAACTTGGAGACGCTGCCGACCATGTCGAACTCGTGGTGGGAGATATGCGCGACCCCAGCGCAGTTCGCTCTGCTGTCAGCGGGGTGGATTCGGTTTGCCATCTCGCCTACATTAACGGAACCGAATATTTTTACACCAAGCCAGAGCTTATTCTTGAGGTGGCGGTCAAAGGGATGATGAATGTGATTGACGCCTGTATTTCAGAAAATGTGAAAGAGCTTGTCCTTGCTTCCAGCTCGGAAGTTTACCAGACCCCGCCAGTCGTGCCCACGGACGAAACGGTTCCGTTGGTCGTCCCCGATGTTCTCAATCCGCGCTACTCATACGGCGGCGGCAAAATTATATGCGAGCTTCTTCTGGTCAACTACGGAAGAAAACATTTTGACCGCGCCCTAATTTTTCGCCCACATAATGTGTACGGCCCAGACATGGGGCGTGAGCATGTGATCCCGCAGTTCGTGTTGCGCATGAAAGAACTCGCCGCAAAACAGCCGGAAGGCACTCTCGATTTTCCTATACAAGGCACGGGCGAAGAGACCCGCTCATTCATTTTCATTGACGATTTCGTTGCAGGGCTGATCCAAGTTATGGAGCGCGGCGAGCACATGAATATTTATCACATCGGGTCTGGGTGGGAACATTCCGTCCGTGAGCTGGCCTTGGAAACAGGTGCCTGCTTCGGGCGCTCTATCCGCGTGGTGGCGGGTGAGCTTTTGAAAGGGAGCACTTTGCGGCGCTGCCCAGATATTTCCAAACTGAAGGCACTCGGGTTTGAGCCAGCCACCACGCTCAAAGATGGGCTGGCTAAGACTGCCTGCTGGTATGTTGAAAACTGCAAATAAAATTTTAAAATCAAAATAATAAAAAAATATGGCTAAAATACAAAATCCAAATTCAGTAGCAGCAGGTTCGGGTCACAGCGTTGTGGTGGATCGCTGCCAAGTGTGCGGCTGCGAAAAACTTCAGTCGGTTCTCTTTCTCGGCTTTCTTCCCCCTGTCAACACGATGCTCCCCTTTGGAAGCCGTCCAGCGGAGCAGCCCTTTTATCCAGCAGAAATGCTCCATTGTCCGCAGTGCCAACTCGTGCAGATCGGCTGCATAGTTGACCCAGCCATTTTGTTTCCGCCTCATTATGCCTATACGAGCGGCACGACCAAAATATTGCGCGACAACTTCGCCGAACTTTACGAAGAAGTGATGAAACTTTATCCCATAAGCAAGGATGATCTCGCTGTGGATATTGGGTCTAATGACGGCACCCTTCTCAGTAACTTTCACAAGGGCGGACATCGCGTGTGCGGCGTGGAGCCTACGAACGCCTACAAGCTGGCGGTCGAAAAAGGGATCACCAGCATCAACGCTTTCTTCGGGAAACAGGCCGCCGCACAAGTGGTGCAAAATCACGGCAAGGCCAAAATCATCACCGCTACAAATGTTTTTGCACACATCGAAAATATCCATGAGATTGTAGATTCTATTTTAGACATGCTTGATGACGATGGTCTTTTCATCTCTGAGTCACACTACCTTCTGCCGCTTGTCCAGACGCTCCAATACGACACGATTTACCACGAGCACCTGCGCTACTACTCGTTGCAAAGTCTCCAAAATCTATTGGCTCAACACGGACTAGAAGTAGTTCACGCGAAGCCCATTCCCACGCACGGCGGCTCTATCCGTGTGTATGCTGCGAGAAAAGGCAAAAAAGTGCCGTCTGGGGCTGTCCGAGAATGTTTGAAAAAAGAGGGCGATGAACTCTCCATGGAAAAGTTGGAAATTTTCGCCAAGAGAGTCGCCGAATCCAAGCTCGACCTGCTGGCGATGCTGCGTGACCTGAAAAAGCAGGGCAAGCGCGTCTATGCCGTTGGAGCACCATCGCGTGCCAGCACGCTGGTGAATTATGTTGGGCTTGATGCCAACATCATAGATTGCGTCCTTGAGATCAAAGGCTCGTATAAAATCGGCAAGTTTATGCCTGGCACCAGCATCCCTGTCATTGAGGAAGGTAGGCTGTTCGAAGACCAGCCAGAATACGCCCTTTTGCTCTCGTGGCATATAGCCGATGAGCTGTCCGCCAAACTCCGCTCGCTCGGGTTCAAAGGCCAGTTTATCAGCCCACTCCCTTCGCCGAGGATTATCTGAAAAACGATAGATTTAAAGTTGTGCGGCAGGGCGTATTACGCCCTGTCGGGGGTTGAATTTTATGCCAGCTCTCCATGCACCAGACGAGAAGCCAGTGAAAACTTTTTTCCAAAAGCTCTGGGGGCTTTTATCACCGAAGGAAAAAAAATACGCTATCCTGCTTTTTATGGTCTATATCCCAGCGGCGTTTACCGAAGTCGGTGGGATAGCCTCTGTCATGCCGTTTCTGGGGGCGGTTGCCAACCCGAACCTCGTCCGCCAAAACGCATGGATGAAAGAGATGTATCAGACGATGGGTTTTACGGAGATACGATACTTTCTCCTTTTTCTCGGTCTGTCGGTGTTGATAATACTTCTCGTTTCTAATGCGCTCCTGACGCTCTCGACATGGTTGACGCAGCGGTACTGTTGGAAAGTCAATCACCAGCTTTCCCAGCGCCTTTTTCACCGCTACCTGCAAATGCCGTACAGTTTTTACCTCACGATCAACACCTCGTCTCTGGCCAAAGGTGTCCTGACAGAGAGCACTAACTTGATCGGCAATGTGCTGATGCCAGTGTTGGACATAAGTGCCAAAGCATTGATCTGTATTTCAGTTTTCGTTTGCCTGCTTCTTGTGGATGCCAAACTCGCCGTAGTTGTGATGGCGGTTTTAGGGGGCGCGTACGCCATGGTTTATAAAAGCGTTAGGTGGCGTCTCACTCGTGCAAGTGAGGAGATCGTCAGCCGCAACAGCGACCGTTACAGAGTTGTTTCGGAGGCGTTCGGCGGTATAAAAGAAGTCAAACTAAAACATGCCGAGGAACATTTTCGCGCAATATTTTGTGGCTCGTCGCGGGCGTATTGCAAAGAGATTGCCGTCCATGAAGTGATCAGCCGCTGCACTAGGCACTTCATAGAATCCATAGCCTTTGGTGGCATACTCATCATCGTCCTCTACCTCCTCTTTACCAACTCACTGCTGAACGCCATACCGATCATCGGTATTTACGCTTTTGCTGCATATCGAGTGCTACCATCGCTCCAGCAGATGTTCATCGGCATGACCAAAATTCGCTCCCACCAAGCTATACTCAACATCGTCTCGGACGAACTCTCTAGGCCAGTGGATCGGTATCAGTTTTCTGCCGTGCGTTTGGCGTCGTCGGAGCAGCTAGTTTTCCAAGAGCATATAGAGCTAGAAAATATAGCGTTCAGCTATCCATCTTCAGAGCAGTTTTTCATTCGTGAAGCGAGCCTAGTCATCCCTAAAAATAGTCGAGTAGCCATTGTTGGGCGGACTGGCGCAGGAAAAACCACGCTGGTTGATATTATTCTCGGCCTACTGCACCCGCAGACTGGGCGGATTTTGGTGGATGGTGTGGAGGTGGAGCCGCACAATCTGCGTGCATGGCAGAAAAAAATTGGCTGTGTCCCCCAGCATTTCCACCTTTGCGATGACACTGTTTTGCGCAACATCGCTTTTGGTGTGTCCGATGCCGATATAGACCACGCCCGTGTGGAGTCCGCTGCGAAACTCGCAAGCATACACCAGTACATTATGAGCGATTTACCAAGCCAGTACGATTCGTTGTTAGGGGAAAAAGGATTGCGCCTGAGCGGCGGGCAGAGGCAGAGGATAGCGATAGCTAGGGCACTTTACAGGCAGCCAGAGGTGCTGGTGTTCGATGAGGCTACCAGCGCACTCGACTCGATGACGGAAGACTTGATTTTGGATGCGATCGAACAGCTTGGCAAAAGCCACACGATAATAACTATCGCACACCGCATGAGCACGCTGAAAGTATGCGACCTCGTTGTTTTCATGGAGAAGGGCAAACTAGTCGCATCGGGCACATACGAAAAACTCTACAAAGAATGTGCTGGATTCAGGGATCTTGCATCCGCTTCGTGGAAAGCTAATGAGGCCATTCAGGTGTTAGATGAAAGAAGTTGAGAGGCAAAAGAATTGCAGATTTCAGATTTGAGATTGCAGAATGAAAGAAGAGTAGAGCCTCACACGGAAACACAGAGGCACTAAGGAGTAATTGAAATGTGAAGATAAGGGAATCTCGGGGAAGATTCCCATAAATTTTTCAACTTGCGCAGGATGTCCCGCCGCATTTGTAAACTGCTCACACAATGTGTCATGCTCATTTCAATAATAATCCCGCTATATAACCAGCTTTCCTTAACACGGAATTGCCTATCTAGCTTATATGCCACGCTCTCTGGCGTGCCGCACGAGATTATATTGGTGGATGACGGTAGCACGGACGGCACACGCAAATTTTTGGAAGACCTTCCATCGTTGCGATACAAAATAATACTGAATCGAGAGAGGCAAGGATTTGCCCGTAACAACAACATCGGGGCACACGCTGCCAGCGGTGACATCCTTTGCCTTTTGAACAACGACACCATAGCGCATCGCGGGTGGATTTATCCCATGCTGGATGTGCTGCACGAATACCCTAATGCGGGGGCGGTCGGAAATGTTCACTGGAACCCCAAGACTGGTTTTTACGATCACATGGGAATGATAGTCGGTGCTAATGCCATACCAGAACATTTCGGGCGTCACTGGCCGTTTGTCCCGTTCTCTGGTGCGGTAGAGTGGAAAACGGTCACAGCCGCCTGCTGGCTTTTGAAAAAAAAGGTGTTTGAAGAATCGGGTGGATTCTCGGACAATTACCACAACGGGTGCGAGGATGTTGATTGGTGCCTTAGGATGCTTGCTCGCGGATATAGACACTATGTTGCCAGCGGCAGCGTGATTTCGCACTTGGTCAGTTCTTCGGAGGGGCGGCAGGCTAAGACACGCGAAAACGAAAAACGCCTGCTGCAGGAGTGGGGCGACGAACTTAGAAGGCTCCGCGACCGCCGCGAAATACGGCTCTCTGCCGTCAACTACATCGGGCGTTTCGCTGTACGCCCATGGAAATATAATGGGCCAAAACTCCTCCGTGCGGTGACAGAGTTGTTGTCTGACGAGTGAGCATTCGCGATCTGGAGTGAAATAAAGTTTTGCAATGAAAAATATTTTTGTAAGGCATATTTCAGTGTTGTGTTGGGGCGGTTGCCTGCTGTCAGCCATTTTAGTTTTGCTTTATGGTTTTGTTTTTCATCGGGAGGAAAAACAAATACTTGTAGAGACACCTTCTCCAATTCCGTTTTCGGCAGAAAAACTAGATGCCGAAACCATGTTCCGAAATGGCATGGCTTGTGCCCATGCGGGGAAGCGTGGGCAGGCATTGAAAGATGCTGTAAGCTGGCTCTGGCGGGCTGGGGCTAAAGGTCATGCAGAAGCCCAGTTCCAGCACGCTAAACTTGTTTGTGAAAGCGATATTTTTCCGAATAAGCGTGCGGCGGCGGTAGTTTTCTATGCAGCATCAATGGCGGGTCACAGAGGTGCATCGTTTCGACTAGGCGAACTTTATCTGAATGGCGGCAGGGGGTTCTTTGGCCCAGTCCAAGCTCTGTCGTGGTTTGAGATAGCGGTGCGCCGTGGGGATAGCTGCGCTATTCAGTTACGCGACGCCCTCTCGTGGCAGTTGGATGCTGACCAAGTGTCTCTAGCCATCCAAGTTGCTGATGCCGCTGAAAAAAAAATACCAGTAGATTGGGATAAAGAAAAAAAATTTGTTTTGCATGAAGACGGTTTCCCATCTCTTTTGATAGAACACTTTTGGGAAATATGGTTTTCTAAAAAAGATTTGAGACACAATTTTTTTCAGCAATTTATTATTAGTGAAAAAAACATGGATGGCCAGAGGAGTCGTATAGAGTCTGTAATGATGGCAACACTCGCATTTTTTTCTGATTACCCTATAAGACCGAGCCAAGCGGTATTTGTCGTTTTTTCGTTCGAGCCAAGTAATGGCGGTCTCTGCGGGGAAACGGTCTTGCAAAAAGGCAGTTTTTCCATGAAAGTAAAAATGCGTTTGGATTGGGATAATAACAGAAGACAATGGTTTGTTTCGGGTTTGCAGTAGGGGAACACATGGCTGAAAAAATAGTTTTACTGGGAGGGAACGGGTACATAGGTGCAGCGTTCCAGAAGTTTTTCAAAAAACAGGATATTGTTTTTTCCAGTCTCTCAAGGAAGGATGTGGAATATACGCATGGGGATGTTTTGCGGGATTTTTTAAAAACACATAAGCCGTCTTTTCTGGTCAATTGCGCTGGTTACTCGGGTAAACCAAATGTGGACGCCTGCGAATTGCACAAGGCTGAATGTCTTGCTGCCAATGCGGTTTTGCCAGGTGTGATTCGTAGAGTTTGCGAAGGGCTGGGATTGCCGTGGGCACACATCTCTTCTGGTTGCATTTACACAGGCGATCACGGCTGCGGTATGGGCTTTGCCGAAAACGATGCGCCTAACTTTTCGTTTCGCCATAATAATTGCAGTTTTTACAGCGGCACCAAAGCACTTGGCGAAGAGGTTCTTGATGGGGCAAGCGGCTGTTTTGTTTGGCGGCTCAGGATACCTTTCAACCACGAAGAAAACCCGAGAAACTACCTCATGAAAGTGATGGGTTACGATTGCCTTCTTGATGCACGCAATTCGCTTTCGCACTTAGACGAGTTCGTTTCCGCCTGCTGGCAGTGCTGGGAAAAAAGGGTTCCTTTCGGTGTTTACAACATGACCAATCCAGAATCTATCACCACACGCGAAGTGGTCGCGCTAGTGGAAAAATCAGCTATTGGGGTTAGCCTCAAGGCTCGCGGCAAAACATTTCGCTTTTTTGAGAGCGAGGAAGATTTCATGAAAAAAGCCGCCAAAACGCCTCGATCTAACTGCGTTTTAGACACACGCAAGCTCCAGTCGGTCGGTATCTGTATGACACCAGTTCGCGATGCGATAGAGCGTTCGCTGTCGCAATGGGGTAAATGCAAAATCTAAGTTTTGCCCGAACTCCGAAGTAGAGATGGGAGAGCAGACATTCGTGTCTGCTTCCAGAGTGTGCTTTTGCAAAGCAAAAATGGCGTTACCGCCTATTTCGAGTGCCGCCAGCCACCCTGATTTTTCTTGCTGCACGCACGGCTGCTTCGGCCATGCCTTCATCAAATATGGTGCTCCATTTGTAGGTGAAGTCTTCCAGCTTGAGACGGGGCACTTTCTGGCTGATAAAATGTTCTATGGCTTTGATGTGCGGCAAATCTTCTGCTGTCACTAGCGTAAAAGCATCGCCCACATTTTGGGCACGCCCTGTCCGCCCGATCCGGTGGACATAATCCTCGGGGTGCTGAGGCACATCGTAATTGACCACATGGCTCACACCAGCAATGTCAATGCCGCGAGCCGCTATATCTGTCGCCACCATGACTTCGTAACGCCCATTTTTAAAACCTTCCAGTGCTTCCACGCGCTCATGCTGCGTCCTGTTTGAGTGTAGCACCGCCACGGAATGTCGCGCATGCTTGAGTTGGCTTGCGATGCGGTCAGCTCCATCTTTCGTCCTGCAAAAAATAAGGACGCTGTCAAAATCGGTTTTTACCAGTAACGCCTGCAAAAGATCGAACTTCTGATCATTCGCCACGGGGTAAAATGCGTGCGTTACAGTTTCCGCTGCGGAATGTCGCATGCCAATAGATATTTTTTCAGGCTCCCTGAGAGCCCAAGAAGCCAGACGGTCTATCTCATCAGGCACAGTGGCCGAGAAAAGAAGCGTTTGCCGTTCCTTAGGCGTCAATTCCACTATGCGCCGCACATCTGGCAAGAACCCCATGTCCAGCATCCGGTCAACCTCGTCCAGCACAAGAATCTGGATGCCGCTTAAACTCAACACTCCTTGGCTCACGAAATCCAGAAGCCGCCCGGGTGTGGCCACTAGGATGTCAGCCCCGCGTTTAATCGCTTCGCGCTGCGCTCCGTAGCCGACACCGCCGTAGATCAAAGCCACCTCCAAATCAGAGAAACGCCCGTAATCTCGGAAAGCCGTCTCTACCTGCATAGCAAGTTCTCGCGTGGGTTCTAGCACAAGGCATCTAGTCCCAGAATGTTTCTTCAAAAGCGTGAGTATAGGGAGGGCAAAAGCAGCCGTCTTGCCTGTGCCAGTCTGAGCACTACCTATGAGATCGCGCCCCGAAATCACAACTGGAAAAGCCCGCAACTGGATCGGAGTAGGGTCAAGAAAACCCATTGACTGAGCACCGTGAACTACATCCTCCGACAAACCAAGACCTTGAAATGACATCTTTGGCCAGTCTGCATGGGGCAATGCAGTTGTCAACTCCTGACACCAGCAGAAGCACTAGGCAAGCAGGCGTCTTCCGTTTTTAGCCCATTACCACTTGTCACTTCCTCCCTTGGCAGCAGCTTCGCCAGATTAAGATTATCAGATGATATTCGCTGCCTGCATAATACGAAAAAGACTTTTCCAGCTCAAAACAATCCTTGACCCGCTGCTTTTGCAATGTGTAAATGCCTATATGAGCAAAAGCAGCGGCTTTGCAGAAAGCCCCGTAGTTTATGCGAAACCTAGTTCGGTCTGTTTCGCTGAAAAATTGTCTTGGGGCGTCAGTTTCATAGGTTTTTTAGGAGCGTCAGGACTCGGTTCATGGGCGTATCTACAATCTGACTGGAAGCTCGTCGCTGCCGCTGGTGGAGTTGCATTCCTCTCACTGCTTGCAGGTTTTTTTCTGTTTCTTTTGAGCCAATTGCTCGACATGCAAGCCCGCATGTTAAATTACAGCGAACGCCTGTTTTTGCTTACAAAACTCGAACTTTCCAACATCCAAGACCCACTCGAACATCTCAGGCAGTCGCAGGAAGGGCTCTTGGCCGAACTGGCGGAAATAAAGGCTGGGCCGCTGCAACAGCTATATTGGCTGGGTGCAAACCGGACTGCGGCAATGGAAGAAGAACTCGAACAACACCCAGTAACGCACGCCTGACACACTCAAAAACACGAGAGTTGATACTATGGAGCCAGCAAGCCAGATAACCTCTATACTACAAGCATCCATCGCCCCTGTTTCAATGATATCTGGCATCGGGCTGCTGCTCCTTTCTATGTCCAACCGGTACGGACGAGCTATAGACCGCGCCAGAATCCTTTCGGCAACACACGATAAAATGGACGAGGCTCACCGCTGTTCCTGCCAGAAGCAAATACGGATGCTTTATGAGCGATGCCACATATTGAGGGGCGTTATCACGCTTGCGTCATCCAGTATTTTTTTGGTGAGCCTGACGATACTTTTCCTTTTTTTGACGCACTACTTCAAAATGCCCCTCGGCAGCTATATTGCTGCGAGCTTCGTGGGCAGCATGGTTTGTTTGGTGGCATCCATGGTGCTGTTTATAAAAGACATCAGTATTTCCCTGAAAGCTCTAAAAGAAGAACTGGATTCGTTCATCAAATAGTTCCGATTGCGCGACCCCATCTGCCTCGCGATATTGGAACAGACGATCCGTGGTGGTGATGATATTTTCGATCTCTGAGCTGGCCTGCGCTTCCAGCAGAGGCAGGGTGTTGATCAAGACACCTTGGTTGGGAATCAATTCCGCCGCATGTTTCAATTCCGCCAAAGCCGCCCGCGCAGGGATGCACTGCTTGAGCAGCTTGCGCGTCTCCAAGTCAACCTTCGGCGGCAAGAGAGGCAGCGCATTAAACGGCGCGTCAGGATGCCATGCACATAAACATTGAGGAGATTTGTTAATGGATGTCATGACGGGAGGTTGTATCGAACCATTCGACATGTCAACCAAACATGTCGACAAAACAGCCATTCTTCGACGCTTTATCCAAACATGTCTAAACTGGCGACACGGCATGGTAGCTGCTCTACAATTTCACAACTCTCCCGTGAAGACTTGGCGCAACAACAGCCACACCTTCTTCATTGCAGCACCTTTCGGATGGGAAGTAGGGGTGAGAGGGGTGTCATGGGAGTTATGATTATTGGCTTTTCGCATGATTCCCATAGCTCCCATTAATCCAGATTTTGCATCGGCCTTAATCTGTGGCCGAAAATCTTCCCTCTCTGATTAAATTATTTCTATGGCGCGAATCCACCCGCTTTCCGTCCCTATCACCAATATTTTGTCATCCGCGCTCCAGCGCAAAACTGTTCCGCCAGAACCCAGTTTACCGTGAAAAAGAGGTGCTGGCGGACGCCCTGACACCTGCGTGCGCCAGACGGCAAAAAAACCGCCCTCGTCCACGCTGGCTAGAGAAGAGCCGCTGTGCTGGAAAGCCTGATCGCGAACAGTGCGCTCGTGCCAGGCGAGCATGAGCGGTGCAGTTCCTTCTGGCCCTTTCCCCGAACAGTCCCACACGGCCACTTCTGCTCCGCCGTTTGTGGCCAGATACCGCCCAGAGCTATCCCACGACAGACGCGTGACCTTGCTCTCGTAGCCGCGCATGTGCGCCTCCGTTGACCCGCGCAAGTTCCAGACATGGATGGAATTATCTTGGTGACCAGTCATCATCCATTTCCCATCGGGGCTGCACGATAGAACAAGGACACCGTTCGGGAGTTTGCGCCTGCCTGACACGACACCGTTTTCCGCATCCAATACAAGCGCGTTTCCAGAACAAACTGAGACCAGTTCCCTTTTATCAAAAGGCGGGAGCCACGCGATATCTGAGACGGTGGCCACACTGTCTTCAAACGCCCTGACCTGTGCCCCATTCGCATCCCACAACCTAAGCTTTTTCCCTGCGATAGATACAAGCTCGTAAAAACCAGTCTTCGGGTTCGGCACAGGATGCCACGCCAGTTGGGTGACCCACGGAGCACCGCCTGGGCATCGCCCCAATTCCTCACCGCTGGAAGGCGACCAAAATTTAATCTGTCCGTCCTGCCCACCGCTCGCCAGCACTTTTCCGTCTGGCGAATAGGCCACAACATGAGCACCCAAGGCGTGTCCCTTGAGCGCGTGTTTTTGTTCGCCTGTGGCAGCGTCAAAAATGGCTATCTGCCCAGTGGCAGCAGCAGCAGCAGCCCACTGGCTGCCGTCTGGCGACTCTTTCAAATCCACAACATATTCGCCAAGATTGGCAGACCAGATTAGCTTTGGCATAAAAATATCCCTTTGAGAAAAGGCGTCAGGCCATACAAGCCGTAAATCCTGCCTTGAGTGCCTGTCTATCCAGTTTGCGCCCGATAAAAACCAGCGCGTTGTGGCGCGGCGACTTTCCCCACGGCCTGTCTAATTTCGCCTCGAAAGTCATGTGGACACCTTGAAAAATAAGTCTTTCATCCTTGCCACGCACCGAAAGTACGCCCTTCATCCTGAAAATGTCGGCACCTTTTTCTTGGAGTAGACGCCCCATCCAAGCGGTTACTTTTTCCTCGTCCAGATCGCCATCCAGAGAAAGACCCACCGAAGATATGTCTCCAGAGTGGTGATGCACAGGCTTGAATGAGCGGCTTTCTTCAGGCTCCACTTCTTTCTCGCCGACTGAGATTCGTAGATCGCAAGACTCTGGTGAGAGAGATGTGAAAAGTGCGTAACACCCTTCCTCTCCCACCTCTAAAAAAGAGCTGCCGCGATGGGCTTTTAAATCAAGGGAACGCAATTTTTTGTCGGGCAAAAAAAAGACATTATTGGCTACGGGCACAGCTTTTTCAGAGCTAAATAAAGCCCTCGCATCAGCGGCGGCTTTATCAGGAAAATCTGGCGACCATGCCGATGCCACGGGGAAAGCTGCCAATAGAAATTCGCTCGGCATTTCGTGCTCGCTCGTGGCTCCATGCACTTGCTCTGGATGGCCGTTGCAGGAGCATCCGTGCCCGCTGTGAAAAGAGATTTTAGCATGACCTTCAGGCAAATGGAAAACGCCCCCCCATGCAAACGGCTGCTCTGGTTCCAAAAATGCGGGGTGTATTTCAAGCGTGTGGTCAAGGTTGAAGCCGCCTACGCGCCAAACTTTTTCCACAGGGACATCTGCTCTAACGCAACGGTAGATAGTGGCAGGAGCATTAATGCAATGGATTTTACCCTCTAGCTCTTCCACTTCTTGACTGGAAACCATATCTATTTTGTTGAGCAAAATGCGGTCGGCAAAAGCTATTTGCTCACGAGCCTCGGGGGCATCGTCCAAATGCTGTAAAAGGTGGAGTGCATCCACTACCGTAACGATGCCATCTAGGCAAAACTGGTTCTTCAAATCATCGTCCATAAAAAATGTCTGCGCAATCGGGCCAGGATCAGCCAAGCCAGTCGTCTCAATCAATATGCGGTCGAATTTGTCCCGTCGTTTCGCTATATGACCGAGCGTGCGGATCAGGTCGCCACGGACAGTGCAGCAGAGGCATCCGTTGTTCATCTCGAAAATCTCTTCGTCCGTCTGAACCACCAACTCGTGGTCAATGCTTATCTCGCCAAACTCATTTTCAATGATGGCGATCCGGTGTCCGTGTTTTTCGGAGAGCATCCGGTTCAAAAGCGTAGTCTTCCCTGAGCCCAAAAAGCCAGTGATCACCGTTACAGGAATACGCGATTCAGATTTCATAAAAACAGGTTAGCCCTATATCTGCGGACTGTTAAGCAAGAAAAGTTTTCATGTCCTATCACCTTATGCACGAGCTGAAAAAATCGTTCCCCTTATCGTCCACCAAAATGAATGCTGGAAATTTTTCCACCTCTATTTTCCAGACCGCCTCCATGCCGAGTTCGGGATATTCTAGGCACTCAACTTTTTTGATGTGGTCTCTGGCCAAAATCGCTGCTGGCCCGCCTATGGAGCCGAGATAAAAGCCGCCATATTTTTGGCAGGCTTCCGTCACTTGCTTGCTGCGGTTCCCTTTGGCTATCATCACGAGTGATGCCCCGTGCGACTGCAACTCGGTGACATAAGAATCCATCCTCCCGGCTGTCGTAGGTCCGAACGAACCCGATGCCATACCTTCTGGTCTCTTCGCTGGCCCAGCGTAATAGACTGGATGCTGCATGAGATAATCTGGGAGCCCGTCGCCACGATCCAGCCGCTCTTTCCATTTCGCATGAGCCATGTCTCTAGCCACGATCAGTGTGCCTGTCAGTGAAAGTTGTGTGGTGATAGTGTAACGGGATAATTCAGATAACACTTCGGTCATCGGGCGATCCAAATTCACCTCAATACCGCCACCGCTTTCAGTCCTGTATTTCTCTGGAATAAATCTGCCTGGATTACTTTCCAACTCTTCTAGCCAAATGCCTTCACGATTGATTTTTGCAAATATGTTCCTGTCTGCGGAGCATGAGACGCCGACACCGACAGGGCACGAAGCACCGTGGCGCGGCAACCGAATCACGCGAACATCAAGAGCGAAATATTTGCCGCCAAACTGTGCTCCTATCCCGCACTCGCAGGCCATTTTCAACACTTTCTCTTCCCAAACCTTGTCGCGGAAGGCTTGCCCCCATTCATTGCCGTGGTCTGGCAGTCCGTCGAGCCATTTGGCCGAAGCCAGCTTGACAGTTTTGAGACACGCCTCGGCTGAAGTTCCACCCACCACAAAAACCAAGTGGTAAGGCGGGCAAGCGGCAGTCCCGAGAAGCCTTATTTTCTCTCTGAAAAATTTTTCTAAGCTGGCTGTGTTCAATAGCGCGCGAGTTTCTTGGAAAAGAAATGTTTTATTGGCCGACCCGCCACCTTTGGCTTGGAATAAAAACTCAAACTCCCCGCCTTCTGAGGCATAAATATCTATCTGCGCGGGCAGGTTATTTCCCGAATTTATTTCATCCTCCATCGTCAGCGGAACAGTCTGCGAATAGCGCAGGTTTTCCCCAGTGTAAGCTTGGTGTATCCCGAGAGAAAGGGTCTCTGCATCTCTGCCGTCAGTCCAGACCAGATGCCCTTTTTTTCCGAAAACTATGGCTGTGCCAGTGTCTTGGCAAAACGGCAGTATCCCTTTCGCCGCAACCTCAGCGTTTTTGAGCATGGCGAGGGCGACGCCACAGTCGTTTTTCGATGCTTCTGGATCATCAAGTATAGCGGCCACTTGCTGTAGGTGCCCTCCCCTCAGCAAAAAAGAGACATCCCGCATGGCCGTTCTTGCTAGAAGTGTCAGCCCTTCTGGGGCGACCGTTAAAATCTCGCGCCCTTCGAAATATGCAGTCGAAACAAAATCACTCGAGAGAAGGCGGAGCGGGAACACCAATTTTTTTTCAATCTGAAACGGGTCGTGGTACTCAAAAGTTGGAGAAGGCATGTTTAATCCTCAAGTTTTGGGTTGCTCGCATGAAACAGGTTGCGGCATCACGGTTCTTAAAATGTAGAGCTTGTTTTTTTTATCTTCGTAAACCCTTTCCCATCCGGGAGTGTTTTCTAAAAGTGTAGCCACCGGCGAATCCGCACCGAGAATTGCCGATGTGAGTTTGTGCTTTTCGAAAACCTGACGCCACCGCCCCGTAAGGTTTTGGACACCAGCCAAGTCGCCCAACAAAAACTTGTCTCCGTAGAGATCGGCCCTGTCATCTACGAAAACTTTTAATCGCGGATTAAAATAATAAATCAATTCTCCAGCCTCGCCTGTTCCATGAAAAGGTCTCTGAAAATCAGCAATGTGAGATTCTATAAAAGCCATTGCCCCACGGCTCAAGTGGATGCCTGCCAACTCGCGTCTGAAAAGCTCTGGGCGAGCCACTGAGAGCCACATAAAAAGAAAGGCCAACGCAGCGATCTGCCACACCTCTCCACGGAGCATCTGTTGCTGCTCCCCAATACGGCGTGCCGCCTTGTCGAATCCTGGCATATACAGAGCAACTATGGCGGAAAGTTCCCGCGCGAAAAACGGCCCAACAACCATGATAAAAGTAAAAATGTGGCGGTTGTGTTTCAGCGCAAAAAACAAGAAGAACGCCAGGCAGACACATTCCACAGCAGCGAGAGGCTTCTGCTTGCGGCACAAGACCAAAAAGAACAATACCAGCAAAATGAGATATATCAGCATCCCGCCACCAGCATTGTAGTTTGGGCGAGCAAATTCTTGAAACATCGTCAGCGAAGCCAGCCCCTGCACTTCCAAAATTACGCCGTGTAAGCGGGGGCCGTACGGGTTAAGCAGACTAGCGGTTCCCACTGAAATAAAAAGTGCCGCATAAAATTTCGCCCTGCAATAAAGGCACTCGCTTCGTTTTCTCAGCCATTCCACGCCGGAGACACCTGCATATATCCCGACCAAAACTATGCCCAGACAAAAGCCAGGATGCAGGTTGCACCACGGCACCATTAGCAGCGGCATCCAGATGTATTTCTTGTAATCCCATGTTTTGTCGCCGCTGTTGTCCACCCATGAGCGTTCGGCCTTTTCTAGCGCTAGAAGGAAAAAAGAAAGAAAAAGGTATGTAACAATGTGGGGGCGGACAAGCCCGTGCAGAAGCCAGACCATGTGCGTCAAAAGAGCGCAGCCGAGGGCGATAAAAATATTGGCTCCCGCGGCCATCATTCTGCGGTAAAGAAGTACTGGCAACAGCGAATAAATCACCACGCAAACAGCCGTCAATAATGGCAGTCCGCCTACCCGCTCAATCAGTGCCATGAGCACCTCAAACAGCCACTCATAAATGACACAGACAGTGCCAGACGGCAGAGTGAATGAATAAAGATCAACCTGCGGCAGGGCACCCGAATCCAAAATTATCTGGCCAGTTTTCAGATGCCATCCTGTGCCAGGGTCGGCCAAGGGGTTGTCGGGTCTGACAAAAGTCCGCAGCGGAAAAATCGCAAAAAGCAAAACCGTCAAGACTGGCGCGAGCCAGAGTCTAGCCTTTTGCGAAAACTGTGTTTGCCCTACCTCGTTGCTCACGGATTCTCCTCCGCACTGTTTTTCAAAACAAAAAGTTTCACTTTTTCGTCCTCGAAAACTTTTTTCCACTCCTGCGCCCCTTCTAAAAGTGTGGTGGCTGGATAGTGTGCTGGCATTATGGCCGAAGTTACTCCGTGGCGTGCCAGCACCTCTTTCCATTTGGGTCGCGCCTTCACGATTTCAAAAAGCTCTTTTTCCCAGAAATCGTCCCCGTAAACATCGGCGCGATCATCGCAGAAAACCGGAATCTGGCCTTTGAAGTGGTAGATTATAGCACCGCCCTGTGCTGTGGTATTGAACGGCTTCTGAAACTCTTTGGCGTGGTCGCGCAAATATTCGATAGCACCAAGGCTCAACCCCGCTCCGCCCAAATCTCTTTTGAAATATTTGGGCGCGGCCAAGCTGAACAAAATAAAAAACAAACCAGCGAAAAGTATTCCCGTCCAGTTGATGCGCATGCCTGAAGTATGCCGAAACAATCGCGCCCAGCGGGGCGGCAACGCTCGCACACAAGCTGAAACCTCCGCCGCAAAAACTGGCCCAGCCACCAGAACAAACAAAAAAACATGCCTCACGGCGCGGAGCGAGTAGTAGAAGAAAAACAGCAGTAAAAGTGTGCGCGGTAAAGAGAGTGCCCCTCTCTTCACAGAAAGCAAAACCACCAGCCCTATGAGCAGTGCCAGATAAATACTCATCCCGCCGCCAGCGTGAAAATTAGGGCTAGAAAACTCCTGCCATATAGAAATCGTTTTTAGGTGAACTATATCTAGCACGGAACTGTGCAGACCGAGTCCATAAGGGTTTACTGCACTCGCTAAAAGAGACCCTACCATTATCACCGCATAAGATTTAATTTTTTCCAAATCATACTGGGATCGGCCTGAATAAATCCATCTCAGCACGGACGCAAATCCGTAGAGTCCCACCAGCACGAGTCCAACGCAAAACCCGCCGTGGACATTTGCCCATACGGCCATCACTGGCATCATCCAGCAGAGGTGTTTCCAAGCAGGCCAACTGTTTTTATCGCGATCCAACGAATCAAGTGCCGACTCGAACAAAATGAAAAAAAGATAGGTAAAAATATGTGGGCGCGCCACGCCGTGCATGAGCAGCACAGTATAAAATGCGCTGGCTGAGAAAAAAGCGGTGACCGTATCCGCCCCCTCGCGCTCCATTCTGCGAAAAAGCAAAACGGGTAAAAGCGAATACACCGACACGCATGCCGATGTGAGGAGGGGAAGCCCCCCGACACCCACCATCCACGCCGCTACCACTTGGAACAGCCACTCGTAAAGTATCCACGGACTTCCGTAGGCCGTGTGCGAGTAAAAATCCGTGCGCGGTATTGTCCAGTTATCAATAATCCATTGGCCAGTTACCAAATGCCAACCCATGCCAGGATCGGAAAGCGGCTTGTCGGGCACCACAAAAAGGACGGCCAAAGGATAAAATGCAAAGAGCATCCAAGGGGCGAACTTAGCAACAAGCGCACCTAACCCGCTGGATACAGCGTAGCCAGACTTATCAGCCGCCAACATTTATAAAACTCCTGCTATCATGAAACCTTCGCCTGTCCCTTTTTCAAACACTCAAACCTTACAGACAACCGTCTGCAAAAAAGCACCTTTCCAAATTCTACCGAGTGCGAAAAGCAGAGCAACACCCACGCTTTTCAATCTATCTGCGACAAATCCACACTCCGCAAAATCTACCGCCGCAAGAGGAAAGTTGTGCGTGCCTTGGGAAAGGACTTCCATGCCTGCGCTTTCAACAAGGCATCGCAACGATGCCGTGGTAAAGTGGTGCAGATGGTGTTTCGAGTAGAGCCGATTTAAAACACTATCGAACCCCACCACATTCATCCATTTTGATACGGAATAAATCAGGCCACCTTCATTGAGCGTCATCAGCACAACTGTCGCCCCAGGCTTCGCCAATGCCTTTATTCTGCTGACAAAACTGCGGATGTCACCCACATGCTCTATAACGGCTAGAGAGACCACAAAATCGAAGCCGCTACCTAGATCGGTCTTGTAAAAATCACCAGTTATAAAACGGATGCCATCCACAGACGGCGGTGCCGCTAGGTCAATTCCAGTCAGAACAAAAGTCGGCTCTTTTCCGCGCAAATACAAAAGGAAATCGCCCATGCCGCAGCCTACATCTAAAACTTTCAGCCCGCCGCCCTTAGACACCGCAATTTTTGCTATCTCGCCGAAAAGTTCCAGATTCGGGTTGGCGAACCAGTTTTTATGCGTCTCTCTGAAATATTCTTTGCTGTAAGATTCAGCGGCGACAGTCCTCGGGTCAGTGAAACAGTGCGTGCAAGACGGGCATCTCATTAACACCCCTTCCGGGTGCGTGCAGCACGCCTGCGCATCATGTTGGCAAACGGGGCAGGCAAATACATCTGTCACCAAACTCATGCCGCCATTATCCCCCATTTCCGTGCCACAATCAAGCCCGACGGATTCACCCAGAAAATAAATCCCCACTAGAGTTTGCAAATAGCTCCAAAGAATTTATAATTGCATCATGGAACTTGATGAACTCTACCAACATGTAATTTTAGACCACTCAAAGCGTCCCAGGAATTTTGGCACACTCCCCGCCCCGGCTCTCTTTTGCCAAGGCACCAATCCTTCTTGCGGAGACGAAGTCACTGTTTACCTCAATGTCGGCGACTCGGGCACGGTTTCCGATGTCCGCTTTTCGGGGCAAGGCTGCAGCATTTGTATGGCGTCTTCTTCCATGCTTACCATCAAAGCGAAGGGAAAAACCGTCGAGGAAACCAAAGCACTACTGCACGAATACCAGAATATGATAACAGCCAAAGAAGAGCCGACATCGCTTCCAGCCGCCTTGGGCGAGCTGAAACTTTTCAAAGGTGTACGCAAGTTCCCGCAGCGGGTCAAATGCGCCACCCTTTGCAGCCACGCCATGCTGGAAGCTTTCCAGTCACAATCCTCTTCCACTACCACCGAACAATAACCGCAAACAACCCATGCCACACACCCTTTCGACCCCGCGCTCTTTCACACCAGGCGACACGCCGATCGAAAAATACAAGATGGAAAAGGACGGCATAGATGTCCTAGAAGACATCTACCGCTACGCAAAAACGGGTTTTGCATCAATCACGCACGGCGACTTCGACTTGATGAAATGGTACGGCATCTACCGCCAAAAACCAAATGACAGCGGCTATTTCATGATGCGCCTACGCATTCCGGGCGGGCAGCTCAACGCGGCACAGATGGAAACCATCGCCGCATTAGTCCGTGACTACGGGCACGGTTTCGGCGACATCACCACACGGCAGGCCATCCAGATGCACTGGATACGGATCGAGAATGTCACTGCCATTTTCGAAAAACTTCAAACCTCTGGCCTCACCACATTCGGAGCGTGCGGCGATATTACACGCAACATTGCCGGATGCCCGATAGCAGGTGCAGACCCAGATGAACTGATTGATGTCACACCGGTCATCCAGTCGCTGAACGACCATTTTGTGGGGAACCGCGAGTTTTCAAACCTGCCGCGCAAACTCAAAATGTCCGTTTGCGGATGCCGTCTGCATTGCGCCCAGCCAGACATAAACTGCGTCGGCTTCTTCGCCATGGAGCGCGAAAAAAACGGCAAAAGAGAAGTCGGTTTTGGCGTGAAAGTTGGCGGAGGTCTTTCCACAGCACCGCACCTTGCGCAGACGCTCCCCATCTTCATCCGCCCCGATGAAGTAACCGCATTCGCCCACGGGATCGCCACCGTGTTCCGCGATTTCGGTCCGCGCCAGTCGCGAAACAAAGTGCGCCTGAAATTCCTCGTTGCAGACTTGGGGGCGGACAAGTTATTGGCGCATGTGGAAAAAGTTCTGAACAAATCTTTCGAGCGGCACGAAAACTTTGTTTTTCCAGAAGACCCAGAGACAGACCACCTCGGCATCCATCCGCAAAAACAGCCAGGCTTGTTCTACGCTGGCATATCGGTGGCAGGCGGGCGCGTTCGTTCGGGCGACCTTTTCAAAGTGGCTGAGTTGGCCAAAACCTACTGTGCCCCCAGCCTCGACTCCATTCGCACTACGAACAAACAAAACCTGATCCTGTTAAACATCCCAGAAAAAAACATCGCCCCACTCAAAGCGGCCATGTGCGACGCCGGGCTCGTCTGGGCGCCTTCCGTATTCCGTCGCGGCTGCGTCTCCTGCACGGGCATGGAGTTTTGCAACCTAGCTCTGGCTGAAACAAAAAATAGGATGGTTGCGCTGATTTCGGAACTGGAAAACGAATGTTCCTTTTTCGATCACGAAAACGAAAAAATACGCATCCACTTCAGCGGTTGCCCAAGCTCGTGCGGACAGCACCAGATAGCGGACATCGGTTTCCGAGGCGGGCGCACGCAAATCGGCGGCATACCGGTCGAATGTTTCGACTTGTTCGTTGGCGGCAAACTTGGAGACAAAGCCAAGTTCAGCACGCAGGTGAAAGGCAAAATACCCGCCGCGCATTTGGCCTCAAACATACGGCGCGTCCTCGAGTTCTACACCCAAAACCGCCAAGCGGGGGAATCCTTCTCGCAGTTCGCCGCACGCCACGACAAAAGCCACTGGGTCACCGCACTCGCATAAGAAACCACCCCATGCAGCGCAGCTCTAGGCTGGTGATGATCACCCACGAGTATGCCCCGTTCCGTGGCGGGATAGCCACCTACTGCGAAGAGGTGGCACTGGCTGCACACGCCCTCGGCATGAAGTTTGAAGTGTGGGCTCCTGGAACGGGAAAATACGCTGGGGCAACCGATTGCGATTCGCCATTCCCAGTAAAAAGGCTCGCCTACGGCGGGCGTCTCACACCGACAGACCTGTTCAGATTGATGCTCGAAATTCTCCGTCACCGCAAGCTGCTCGATGGTGCTACAATCTACCTCCCCGGGATTGGCTCACAGATAGTTTTCATATTGCTGTGTGCGGCAGGATTTTTTAAAAAGCACCTTTTTGTCACCACATTCCACGATGTTGAGCCTCTACGGTTCGGGCGTAACCCGCTCATCCGTCCTCTGGCACCAGCGTTTTTCAAGCGGGCATGGAAAATAACAACCGCATCGAAATGCGCTAAGGAACGGCTTGCTCAAAGTTTCATGGACAACTTGGCGCAGCGAGCAGCAGTCGCCCCGTGCGCACTGAAAAGCGGGCTGAAAAAAGCGGGCGGAACCCTCGCGGCAGGCCGGGAACAGAGCGGCACTGGAAAAATCAAAATTTTGACGCTGGCGAGAATACACCCGCGCAAGGGGCAACTTGAAGTGGCTCACGCGCTAGGCATATTACCTGAAGAAACAAAGAAAAAAATCATCTGGCAACTCGCTGGGAAAGGCGATGGGGAATACCTGCGGGAAGTGCTGCGGATAGCCAACGAAAATGAAGTCGAAACAGAACTTCTAGGCGAAATCAGCGGTGATGACATGGCCTCAGTTTACGCGCAATGCGACATCTACGCCATGACTTCGCGTGAGATGCGCGACAGCGCAGAAGGGTTCGGAATGACCTACTTGGAAGCAGCTTATTTCGGCAAGCCGACAGTCGGTTATCGCGTTGGAGGGGTGGGCGAAGCCGTGGTGGACGGACAGACAGGATTCTTGATCGAAGAAGGCGACCGCAAAGGCGTGGCAGAGGCGATACTTCGCCTAGCCAACGACCCAGAACTGAGACGCAAAATGGGCGAGGCTGGAAAAAAACACACCGGTAATTTCGACTGGAAAAAAACAGCGGCTATACTGTTTGAGTAAGCCTTTTGTAAACTTGTCTTCTCTGAAAATAGAACGGAGGGTGGGCTTCTGGCCCGCCTCTTTCGTAACGACATAACGCCGCTGAAATCTGAAGAAGCAGTCGAGGATACCTGTGCCGCATTTTCATCCCATGTAGTGTTCTAAGAACATGGGGACTCACCCGTATATCTCGCTCCTGTGCCCAACATAAAGCACTAGAACTACCAACACGCCATCATCCACTCTGTAAATTACTCGGTATTCCCCAGTTCGCACCCTATAAAGGTTTCCTCTGCCCACCAATTTCTTGCACCCGCTAGGTCTTGGATTCTCCGCGAGCTTCTCTATCGCTGCATCAAGCCTTGATTTAAGTTTTGAATTTCTCAGCTTGCTCAAATATTTGGCTGCTGCTGGCGCATACTCTATTTCGTATTTTGTCACGATGTCCCTTCTTTGCGGCACATCTCCAGATACTCTTCATGCATTATAAAATTTCCATCCGCCTCTGCCCGTTCCGCAGCGGCTATATCACGCATGTCTTCAAGCAGCTCCGCAAGCTCATGGCGTTCTGCATCTGTCATCTGTTCGACTTTTTCTTTGATTTCTAAAACTGCCGTGCTCATGGTTTTACCTTAGCATATCAACGCCGTGAATCAAATCCAAACAGGTGTTGGAGAGGGGGGTGTGATTAAAAGTGGGTGAGGTTAAAATATTTTTCTCAATATGGGCGTTTAAAAACTATGATGCGGAGAGTTTATTTTGCTATTGGAT
>JAIFLJ010000066.1 GCA_020049135.1 bacterium
CTTGTAACGAGCGACTAAATCCGTTGTTGATTTCATGAACACACTTTACCACATCCACCTCCTCTTGGCACTGGCTTTGCCAGCTTAGGAGCTTGTGATAACGAGGGAAATGGCTCCCGCAATATGTTTTCCATTTTGGCTTGTGTCTGCTGGAATCTTTCCACCCATTCTCACTACCTCCATAACAAATATTTTGTGATGAGGCGAAAATCGTTTGTCGCGACGGAAGTGGCCAGAATGTCCAATACTCGCTTACGGGCACAACATGATCTTGACTGACGCAAGGCACTTAAATCTTGCTGTGATAAGGGAGGCTTTCAGCGCATGGAAGTTGAAAGGAACAGTCGTGTCGTAGGAATGAACCGTGATCTCTCTTTGATCGAGGATACTCTCCGAACGAGGGGCGACCTCGACGCGCTGGATATGTTTTTCTGGCTCGTAATCGCCCACCGATTTCTTTTAGCAGATTTTTTCTGATTCCGTCAACAGGTGCTAATTTTCGGACAAGCAATCAAAATCAGCAGATAAACAGAATCTTCCGTTGACGATATTTTGCCAGTTTCATATAGAGAAAGAGGAGCCGTTAGTCCGATGGAACAAATACTCACGAAACTAAGATCATGACCAGTATCGAAGACATCAAGCTTGGTCTCTCGCTCACAGGTCTTGAGCCTGGGATGATCGTTTCTGTCATCGCCGCCGTTCCCATTGGCACCAGCGCGGCACAGGTCATCTACAAGTTGCCCGATGGCACCATCCGCGAGCGGCTCGTCGGTGTCGCGGACATCCACACACTGTCCGTCGCCACCACCGAACGCCCGTGGTCTTTTGAGGGCGATGGCGATGCCTTCAAGCTCGCGGTCGAGGCCAAGCGAATAGACCTCGCGTTTCTATTCGACCCCATGATGGCTGTCCACACATCGAATGTGGAACCGTTGCCGCACCAGATCACCGCCGTTTACGAGTCCATGCTCCCGCGCCAGCCGCTCCGCTTCGTCCTTGCCGATGACCCCGGCGCGGGCAAAACCATCATGGCTGGCATTTACATCCGCGAACTCATCATGCGTGCCGATTCCCGCCGCATTCTCGTGGTGGCACCAGGCAGTCTGGTCGAGCAGTGGCGCGACGAGTTGTTCGAGAAATTTGGGCTTCAATTCAAAGTATTTTCCGCAGCCCTAGAAGCCGCGACCCCGACCGGCAATCCCTTCGAGGATCTCGACCACCTCATCGTCAGGCTCGACCAGATGGCCCGCAACGAAGAGCTTCAGGAAAAACTTCTTGCCGCGACTTGGGACTTAGTGATTTTTGACGAAGCCCACAAACTCGCCGCACACTACTTTGGCTCCAAGCTCGAAAAAACGGGACGATTTATTTTTGCTGAAAAACTCGGCGCCCGCACCCGCCACCTTTTGCTCATGACGGCCACGCCTCACAGCGGAAAAGAGGAAGACTTCCAGCTTTTCCTCTCGCTGCTTGATTCCGACCGCTTCTACGGCAAATTTCGCGGCGGCGGCGACGGTGCCCACAAGGTGGATGCGAGCGACCTCATGCGCCGCATGGTGAAGGAGGAAATGCTCCGCTTTGACGGCACCCGCCTGTTCCCCGAGCGCAAAGCCTACACCGCCAATTACAAACTCTCCGACATCGAATCCGCGCTTTACGAATCCGTCACTTCCTATGTGAAGACCGAGATGGGCAAAGCCGACGCGCTCAAAGGCCCGCGCAAGGGCTCGGTCGGTTTTGCGCTCACGGCCCTTCAGCGCCGACTGGCTTCTAGCCCCGAGGCTATCTTCCAATCCCTCAAACGCCGCAAAGACCGTCTCGAAAAACGCCTGCGCGAAGAACGCCTCCTCTCCCGCGGACAGCAGTTCACCGCCCAGAATCTTGAAACCCCGCCGGAGGATGACGACGATCTCAGTGCTGAGGAGCAGGAAGAGCTGGAGGAAAAGCTCACCGACACCGCCACTGCCGCCGAGACCATCGCCGAACTCGAAGCCGAAATCCTTATCCTCGCCGACCTCGTCGAGCAGGCCCGTGGCGTGGTGGATTCAGGCCTGGACCGCAAGTGGGATGAACTCTCGAAAATCCTCCAGAACGATCCCCACATGCGCGATGCCGATGGCCGCCAGCGCAAGATGATCCTCTTCACCGAACACCGCGACACCCTGAACTATCTGGAGCGCAAGATTGCTGGTGTGCTTGGCAACCCGGAGGCCATCACTATCATTCACGGCAATGTGCATAGGGACGAACGCCGCAAACGCCAAGAAATGTTCCGCTCCGATCCCGAAGTCCGCATCCTTCTCGCCACCGATGCCGCCGGGGAAGGCGTGAACCTTCAGAACGCCAACCTCATGGTCAATTACGATCTGCCGTGGAACCCGAACCGGCTCGAACAACGCTTCGGGCGCATCCACCGTATCGGCCAGCAGCAGGTCTGCCATCTCTGGAACCTCGTCGCCAAGGAGACCCGCGAGGGCGAGGTTTATCACCGCCTGCTCACCAAGCTCGAAACCATCAACGAGGCCTTCCATGGCCGCGTCTTCGACATCCTCGGCGAAGTCTTCGAAGAACGCAGCCTCAAGGAACTCCTGCTCGATGCCATCCGATACAACGACCATCCCGAGCGCAACGCCGAACGCCTCAAGAGCATCGACACCGCCTTTGACAGCACCCACATCAAATCCCTCCTCGAACGCAACGCCCTCGCTCAGGAAACCATGAGTGCCGAGCGCCTTTTCGCCGTAAAGGAACAGATGGAAATTGCCGAGGCTCGCCGTCTCCAGCCCTACTTCGTCCGCTCGTTCTTCGCCAAAGCTTTCGAGGGACTTAACGGAGCCATGTATCCCCGCGAATCGGGTCGCTTCGAGATCACCCATGTCCCCGCCCTCATCCGCGAGCGCGACCGCCAGATCACCGGGCGCAACCGCCGCGAACTTGCCCCCGTGCTGAAACGCTACGAGCGCGTCTGCTTCACCAAGGAAGCCGTCCGCCCGCTCGACCGACCCAACACGCCCTTTGCCCAACTCATCCACCCCGGTCATCCGCTCATGCTTGCCGTCAGCGACCTCGTGCTGGAACAGCACAGCAACCTCATGCGCCAAGGTGCTATTCTCGTTGACCCCGCCGACGATACCACCGAAGCCTCGCTCCTCTTCCTCATCACGCACGAGATCAAGTCCGGCGACGGCTCCGTCCTCTCGAAGCGGCTCCAGTTCGTCCGAGTCACCCCCGACGGGAAAGCCAGCTTCGCAGGTTGGGCTCCGCACCTCGACTACGAGCCGCTGGCAGGCGCAGACCGCCCCTTGCTGAAGGATCTGCTGGCATCCGACTGGATTTGCGCCGACCAAGAGCAACGCGCCCTCGCGCTGGCCGCCGCCACGCTCGTCCCCGAGCATTACAACGAGGTCGCCACGCGTCGCATCGCTTATATGGACAAGACCCTCGCCGCCGTCCACGAGCGGCTGACCAACGAAATCGCCTTCTGGTCCGACCGCTGGATGCGGCTCAAAGAAGATCAGGAAGCAGGCAAAGATGTGCGCCTGAACCTCGACAACATCCAGCGCACCATCAACGACCTCAACGGCCGCTTGGAAAACCGCAAAAAGGAACTCCAATCCATGCGCCATGTCACCAACGGCACCCCTGTCGTCCTCGGTGGCGCCCTCGTCGTCCCCATCGGCCTACTGCGGAAGATTAGAGAAAAGGATGCGGGCGGGACGCCCGCGCTCCCAGGGGCCGACCCTGATGCGCGCTCGCGCATCGAGTTGCTCGCCATGAATGCCGTCCGCCTCGCCGAAGAATCCCGTGGTTGCCGCGTCGTGGATGTTTCCGCGCAGAAATGCGGCTGGGACATCACCTCGTATCCCCCTGGGAACGCGGGCATCCTGCCCGCATCCCGCCACATCGAAGTCAAAGGTCGCGCCAAGGGAGCTACTACCATCACCGTCACCCGCAACGAAATCCTCTACGCCCTCAACCAAGCCGACAAATTCCACCTCGCCATCGTCCTCGTCAGCGAAGACGACTCCATCGACGGCCCGCACTATGTGGCGCATCCGTTCAAGGAAGAACCCGGCTGGGGTGTCTCCTCCGTCAACTACGACCTCAAAGCATTGCTCGAACTTTCTACAAAACTATGATTACTGAACCTGAACTCCTGAACCTCCTTGGCGAAATCGAATCCTTTCGCGTCGAGCGCACCATATCTGTCACCGATATGGACAAGTTTGCCAAAGCCGTTTGCGCATTCGCCAATGATATGTCTGCGTCTGGCTTGCCCGGCTATCTCTTGATTGGAGCTGATGATAAAACAGGGCAACCAAGCGGACAACAAGTAACGGACCAACTCCTTCAAAACCTCGCAAGTTTGGCTTCCAACGGAAACATCCTGCCGGCACCGGCACTGATTGCCTATCGGATGACACTTTCTTCTGGACTCGGTGAGATCGCCGTTGTCGAGGTCCAGCCATCCACCCTCCCTCCTGTGCGTTACAAAGGTCAGGCATGGGTTCGCCGGGGTCCGGCCAAGGGCATCGCCAACGAGGCTGAGGAGAAAATCCTCATCGAGCGCAGAACGGCGGCGGCGAAAACATTCGATGCGCAGCCTTGTGTCGGAGCGAGTCTTTCCGATCTCGCTTTAGACCTATTCACCACCACCTACCGCCCTCAGGCTATTGATGCAGAGACCATTGCCGACAACCACCGCCCGATTGAAAATCAACTTGCGTCACTTCGCTTCTTCGATCTTGGGCGCAACCTGCCGACCCATGCCGGACTGATCTTGTTTGCCAAAGACCTATTGGATTGGTTGCCGAACGCCTACATCCAATTCGTTCATTTCAACGGAACAGACATGAGCGCAGACCCGCTTTCCGAAAAGCGTTTCCAAGGGGACTTGCTCTCTGTCATTCGCGATTTGAACGCCTTTGTCTCCCTGATCACCAACACGCGGCCAGAACGAAATTCGCCCCTCGAAGAAAAACTCGTCTCCGATTATCCTGAAGCGGCGGTGCGGGAACTTCTCATGAACGCCATTTTGCATCGTTCCTACGAGTCCGCTTCTCCGGTTCGGTTCTATCAATTCACGGATCGCATCGAAATTCAAAATCCAGGGCCGCTCTATGGTGAGGCTCGTCAAGAAAACTTCCCCCACCAGACCAGCTATCGCAACCCGATCCTCGCCGAAGCCATGAAAACCTTGGGCGCGATTAACCGCTACGGTCGCGGCGTCGAACGCGCTCAGTCACTGTTGGCCAAGAACGGAAGCCCACTCGCCGAGTTTGAGTTCGGCGACACTTTTTTCGGCGTTACTCTTCGCATCCACCCATGAAAACTATTGCATTCTTTAACAACAAAGGCGGTGTCGGTAAGACTTCCCTCGTCTATCACCTCTCGTGGATGATGGCTGAGCGCGGTATTCCGGTTCTGGCCGTTGATCTCGACCCTCAAGCAAACCTGTCAGCCATGTTCCTTTCCGAGGAACGACTGGAGGAAATATGGCCTGACTCGGAAGATCATCCTGCCACCATCTATGGTGCAGTTCGTCCCATTTTGAGGGGGATCGGGGATGTCGCCCCGCCTCTAGTCGAGCGCATCGCGCAGAATCTCTTTTTGCTCCCTGGCGACCTTGGTCTATCCCGGTTTGAAGACAAACTTTCCGATGCCTGGCCGCGTTGCCACAACTCAGATGAAGCCGCGTTCCGCACGATGACCGCCTTTCACCGGCTTATGAAGGAACTTTCCCATGAAAGTAAGGCGGAAATCGTTCTTATTGATGTTGGCCCCAACCTAGGTGCTATTAATAGATCGGCCCTGATTGCGTCGGATCATGTCTGCCTTCCTTTGGCTCCAGACCTTTTTTCGTTGCAAGGTCTCAAGAACCTTGGTCCTACCCTGCGACAATGGAGAACTACTTGGAGTGACTTAGTGAAAAAAGCACCCGCCGATCTTGCCTTGCCTGCGGGTGGTATGTCTCCAATAGGTTACATCGTCATGCAACATGGGATGAAAGATAATAGACCAGTAAAAGCCTACCAACGATGGATGGAGAAAATCCCTTCGCTCTATCGAAGAGCTGTTCTCAACGAAGCTGTCTACGGCACGGTGCCGCCGGTTCTGAAAGATCCCTATCTTCTCGCACAGTTGAAGCATTATCGCAGCCTGATGCCCTTGGCCATGGAGTCCAATAAACCGATGTTCAGGCTCAAGCCCGTTGATGGAGCCATCGGAGCCCATGTCGAGGCTGTCAGTGACTGCCATCGGGACTTTTTGAAGTTGGCCACGAAACTTGCCGCCGCTGCGGGAATTGCTTTTACCTGAATGTCATCCCATCCCATCAAATCCCCCCGCAAGCTCATCGAAGTCGCCCTGCCTCTGGATGCGATCAATGTGGCTTGTGCGCGGGAGAAATCCATCCGGCACGGGCATCCTTCCACCCTGCATCTGTGGTGGGCGCGGCGACCGCTGGCAGCGGCGCGGGCGGTCATCTTTGCGCAGTTGGTCAATGATCCCGGCTACCAGCAGGGCGGCGGGTTCAAATACGGGAAGAACAAGAAGGACGCTGCCATCGAGCGAAAGCGGCTGTTCAAGATAATAGAGGACCTGGTGCTGTGGGATAACACCACCAACGAGGAAGTGCTGGAGCGTGCCCGCGCCGAGATTCGCCGCTCGTGGCGGGAGGTGTGCGAGCTGAACAAGGACCACCCGCAGGCCGCCGAGCTGTTCAATCCCGACAAACTGCCCGCCCTGCACGATCCCTTTGCCGGTGGCGGAGCCATCCCGCTGGAGGCGCAGCGGCTGGGGCTGGAAGCTTACGCCAGCGACCTCAACCCCGTGGCCGTGCTCATCAACAAGGCCATGATCGAGATCCCGCCCAAGTTCGCGGGCAGGCCGCCAGTGAACCCGGGAACGCGGGCGTCCCGCCCGCCTCAGAGCTCCGAAAGCAGTCAGGACACCCGCGTTTCTGGGATTCCCAAGGCTCACAAAGGCTGGAACTCCCGAGGCTACCTTCCCCACTTCGATCAACCTGATATGGTTCAATCCATCACCTTCCGCCTTTGCGACAGCGTTCCTCAGACTGTCATTGATGGATGGAAATCTGAACTCAATCTTTCCGGCCAATTACGGGTAGCCAGTCATCCCGATTGCGTGGAACTTCGCAAACGCATCCAACAATACGAAGACGCCGGCCACGGAGCCTGCTTCCTCAAAGATCCAGCGGTTGCCGAAATCGTGGAAAATGCTCTGCTGCATTTTGACGGCTCGCGATATCGTCTCATTGCTTGGTGCATCATGCCCAACCATGTCCATGTCATGGCTGAAATGCTCCCCGGACATCGTCTCGCAGACATTCTCCATTCATGGAAGTCATTCACCGCCAAAGAAGCCAACAAAGCCCTGAAGCGTCAGGGGCAGTTTTGGATGGAAGATTACCACGACCGATTTATTCGCGATGAAAAACACTTCAGCGCCGCGAAGAATTACATCGAAAATAATCCAGTCGCAGCAGGCTTAGCCAAACACCCTTCAGATTGGCAGTGGTCTTCCGCCTTGGGAACGCAAGCATCCCATGGGCAATGTGTTCAAGACTCCCTTTGGGGGCAGGCGGGCGGGACGCCCGCGTTCCCAGGGGAGTGGCCCGGTGCCACCGGTCTGGCGGAAGATGTGCGCTACTACGGTGCTTGGATGCGCGAGGAAGCACAGAAGCGCATCGGCCACCTCTATCCGCCGGTGGAAATCACGGCGGAGATGGCCGCTGGGAGCGCAGGCGTCTCGCCTGCCCGTCCTGACCTGCTCCCGCTCGTCGGCCAGAAACTCACCGTCATCGCATGGCTCTGGGCGCGGACGGTCAAGAGCCCCAACCCGGCATTCTCGCATGTGGATGTGCCGCTGGCTTCCACTTTCATCTTATCGAGCAAAGCGGGCAAAGAAGCCTTCGTCCAACCCGTGATCGAGGGCGACCAATATAAGTTCACCGTGAAAGTGGGAACGCCGCCGCCCGATGCAGAAAAAGGAACGAAACTGGCTCGTGGAGCAAACTTCAAGTGCATCCTCTCCGATGTCGCAATCGCAGGCGATTACATCAAAGCGGAAGGCCGTGCAGGACGCATGGGTGCGAAGATGATGGCCATCGTCGCCGAAGGTGCTCGCGGCAGAATCTATCTCGCCCCAACTCCAGAAATGGAAGCCATCGCATTGACAGCTCAACCGACATGGAAGCCGGAACTTTCATTGCCTGACGACCCGCGCAACTTTTGGACTCCCAGCTACGGCCTCACCACCTACGGCGACCTCTTCACTCCTCGGCAGTTGGTGGCGTTGACGACCTTCAGCGATTTGGTGGGCGAGGTGCGAAAAATCATCCGCCAAGACGCGGAAAAGGCGGAATTCTCACACGAAGCCACGAAGCACACGAAGGAAGAAAAACACACCTCTGAAAACCTTCGTTCCTCCGTCTCTTCGTGTGAGACCCTTCCCCTCGACCAAGGTGGCACTGGCCCCCAAGCCTATGCTGAAGCCATTAGCGTGTATTTGGGCGTCTGTATTGATCGTCTCGCAGATTCAGGATCTTCTCTTACAAGTTGGGCCGCTCCGAGAGATAGCTTACGCACCACTTTTGGCAGACAAGCTCTTCCGATGGTGTGGGATTTTGCAGAATCAAATCCAATCGAAGTATCCGCCGGAAGTTTTTATGGTGCATCGGAATGGGCTTCTAAGGCACTTATTCATTTGCCTGCTTGTGGTTCCGGAACGACTACCCAAGCGGATGCCCAAACCCAAATCATTTCCGCGCACAAAACGATTTCCACCGACCCTCCCTACTACGACAATATCGGCTACGCCGATCTCTCTGATTTTTTCTATGTCTGGCTCCGCAAATCTTTGCGCGATGTTTTCCCCTCTTTGCTTTCTACCATCGCCGTGCCGAAAGCGGAAGAACTCGTTGCCACCCCTTATCGCAGGGCGTTTGGTAAGAAAACAGAAAGATGTTGGGATGGAGTGATTTAAAAAAAGGCTAGACAAACTGGGGTAAAAGAGCTGAGATAG
>JAIFLJ010000023.1 GCA_020049135.1 bacterium
AGGCGGTGATGGGGGCGGAGGAGGATGGGACGATCCATCTGCCTGTGCCCGTGGCGTGGCGGCATTTGCCGATCAGGGTGCGGGCTGAAATGGAGCCAAAGAACCCGTCGGATGGACGGATAAAGTTGGGGGCGTGGAAGTGCTTGGGGGGGGATTTTGGATGTCGCCCAATTTTAATGATCCGTTGGAGGAGTTCCCATGTTCTTCGAACACCACAAACGATGAAAATGGAGGGTAGATATTTGACCTTCTGTGCCTAGACTCGCGGGCGAGACGCACCGCGCTCCTTTCCGAAAGCGGCGGGACGCCGCTTCTTCGTTCTGCTCCCGCTCTTTTCTCTTTTTCTCTTACCACTTTTCTCTTGTCCCTTGCCCCTATTTTCAGATGAGTTTTCTGTTTTCCTAACTACTCCGCGAGGCCGTTTTTTCTCAGCCACGACTCACATGCTTGGAACCATCCAGCGATGTCTGTTCCCTCTTTGCCGAGACCCACGCCGTGGCCGCCAGTCTTGAAAAGGTGTATTTCAGATGGGACACCAGCTTTTTGCAAGGCGTCAAAAAAGACTTGGCTGTTCTGGTATTTGACAATTTTATCATCCTCAGCATGAGCCAAAAATGTTGGCGGGGTTTCTGGCGAAACTTGGAGTTCGTTTGAAAAAAGCTGCATCTGTTCGGGTGTTGCTTTTATTTTTCTGTCAGGGCGCGTGAATCCAAAAAAATTCTTGATGCTTCCCCTTTCCATAATTTTTTCGTCTGTGGAAATAACTGGGTACAGCAAGATCATGAAGTCAGGGCGTGCGTTGGTGCGGTCTATATCATCCTTGGTGGGCTCGTCCGCCCCCTTGAAATGTGTGCCCACACAGGAGGCCAAATGGCCGCCTGCGGAAGAGCCGAAAACGCCTATTTTAGAGGGGTTGAGACCCCATTCTGCGGCATTTGACCGGACTAGGCGAACCGCACGCTGCGCGTCCCATAGCTGCACTGGATAATGGTAGCCATCTACATCCGACTTTGGGTTTCCGGCTGTGCGGTATTTTAAAACGAATGCCGAAACCCCGATGGACTGGAAGCGCTTGGCGATAGGGAGCGCCTCTTTCTCAAAATCGAGCATGCGGTATCCGCCGCCGGGGCAGATGACGATTCCTGCGCCACGATTTTTTTCCTTGGTTGCAAGAAATAGCGTGATGGTAGGTAGGGCAACATTCTCGACATAGTTTTCAGCCCCAATTTGGAAGATGGATTCTGGATTTGCCAGATTCATATCCAGCACATCGCCGGGAGGAACCTCTTTCCATATAGGCAACATCTGCGGGGCGTCTTGGGCACAAAGGTGCATTGCATGGAAAGAAGCACAAAACATGGTGGCGGACAACATTAAACAAGGCAGTAGCAAGCGAGGCATGGTGCAAGTCTGAGCAGGCTACCCGAGTTTTTGCAAGTGGATAATCGCGCCCACGATGCAGCGGGGTGTGATTAAAAGGCTCATCTGAAAATAGGGGCAAGCGACAAGGGGCAAGGGACAAGGGAAGAAGAGCGGGAGCAGAAAGTAGAAGCGGCGTCTCGCCGCTTTCCTTATCCCCCACTTTCTTACCCAGAGACTTCAGGCTGTCTGAGGGCTATAACCAATCTTTTGTGATGAAGCACTTTTAATCGCACCCGATGCGGCGTATAGAAGCAATCCGATGTTGTCAGAAGCCAGCTTTGCGTGTAGGAAAAGATAGAACATGAACGCGCCAACGACCATTGCATTAGCAATCGCCCTCTTTTTTGCAGGGCTGGCGGGCTATTTCTTTTTGGAGAACCAGAACCAGCGGCAGCACATCACCGACTCGAAGGACACGATAGGCCAGCTCCAAGAACAAAACAGGATTTTATCTTCACAAAACGAAAAGTTGCAGGCTGATCTAAACACCCGTTCCGACAAAATATCGCGTTCCGACGATGCCGTCAGGAAACTCAAGGAGCAGGTGGACGCCATGAACAAGGAAAAGGCTCGCTTAGAAGAGGAGCGCCACCAAGCAATAGCCGAGCGAGACTTGGTCAAAGCGTCCACGCAGCACCAAGTGGTTTCTTTTAAAAAATTGGACGAGATGCTCAAAAGGAACCTTAAGAGCAAAGATATTTATTTTTCGCAGGACGCAGGCAAAATGAGGATCACAATCCCCAGCCAGACACTTTTCGCCTCTGGTTCCACGGACATTTTACCAGATGCCAAAAAACTTCTTTCCGTGGTAGCAGCAGCAATCAAGGCGTCTGGAAAAAACTATGTTAGGGTCGAAGGGCATACGGACAACATCCCGATAGGCGGGCTGCTGCTGAAACAGTTCCCCACAAACTGGGAGCTATCGTCCTTTAGGGCAGTGGCGATCACCCGTTTTTTTCATGAAAACGAAGGATTGCAAGCCAAGATGCTCACGGCGGTGGGGTGTGGCGACGCGCAGCCCATAGCACCTAACGACATGGAGGAAAACCGCGCCAAAAACAGGCGCATAGAAATAGAAGTCACGCCTGTTTTAGAACGCGTTCAACCGCCGCCACTTCCCTCGGATGTGAAGGGTAGTTGACATCGTTGCACAGGCTTGAAACAGGAGGATAAATTATGATGATGATGACAGGTAAAGCGTTGGGTGAGGCTAGGTGGGTTATGGTTCCCGTGGGTTTTCTTGCGGCGGGAGCACTGCTGCTAGGCTGGCAGTGGGTGGCCATTTTTTTTGCGGTCTTGTTTGTGGCCATAGCTCTTTTTTTCAGGGATCCGCAAAGGGATATACCAGCGGATGAATGTTGCATTGTCTCGCCAGCGGACGGGACAGTGGATTTGATTGAGGAGTGCCAGCACATAGACGAGCTTTATGGCCCGGGAAAAAAAGTTTCTATTTTTCTTTCCGTCTTTGATGTCCATATAAACAGAGTGCCATACGATGGCGTAATCCGAGCAGTGGTTCACAGGAAGGGGAGTTTTTTGGATGCTAGGTTGCCCGAATCCAGCATCAAAAATGAAAACCAGATATGGGTGATAGATACGAAATATGGGGCGGTTGGCGTGCGCCAGATAGCTGGTCTTATTGCGCGGCGCATAGTCGGGTGGTGCGAGATAGGGCAGGTCGTCAAGAAAGGGGATAAGCTGGGGCTCATACGCTTTGGATCCCGCACGGAAATATATTTACCGCACCAAGCGACTATTGAAGTCAAAGCTGGACAGAAAGTGCGAGGCGGCAGCACGGTGGTAGCACGCTGGCCAGAAAAACGGTCCTAAAAATGGAGCACCAATGAACGAATCGCAACCTCACGAAGAAGAGAGAAAAAATGCCGTGGCTGCGCCCGAAGCTGCGGTTGCGGATACCGTTTACCCCAAAGTCTATCTGCTTCCAAACCTGATGACAGCCGGCAACTTGTTTTGCGGTTTCATGGCAGTCCTTTTCATGATCCAAGGCAAGCTCGACCTAGAGATGGGGGCCAGCGTGGCCAGCGTGCCGTGGACTGAGCGCTACGAAAAAAGTCTCCTTTTTATTTTCGCGGCCTGCGTTTTCGATGTTTTGGATGGACGCCTAGCTAGGTTTGGAGGGAACGAAAGTTCGTTCGGGCGCGAGTTCGATTCTTTGGCCGATGTGATTTCGTTTGGTTTTGCCCCAGCCATTTTGGTTTTCCACATCGTATTGGCAGATTTCCCCAACAGGCTCGGCTGGCTCATTGCTTTCATTTATCTCGTTTGCGGGGCATTGCGGCTGGCGAGGTTTAATGTGATGTCATCTTCCGGGCACAGCTCGTCCAAAGATTTCACTGGATTCCCCATCCCTGCTGCCGCGGGCGTGATTGCTTCCATAACACTCCTCATGCTTTCGTTTTACAGGGATGACAAAGAGATAGGAAACTGGAAATACGCCCTTCCGGCACTGATGTTTTTTCTCTCGTTCATGATGTTCAGCCGTGTCCGTTACCCAAGTTTCAAATCTGTTGATTGGCGCACCAAACGCTCGCTGCCACATCTTTTGCTCATCATATTGCTTTTGTTTTTGGTGGTTATTTACAAGGAGTGGATGCTGCCGTTTATTTTTGTGAGCTATCTGCTATACGGCTTTTTTCGGCCATTCCTTTCCCACCGTATCCGCAGGGAGATAGAAGAGGAAGACCACCACTAGTGGTTTTATCGGTTGTAATTCCCGCTTGGCCTGTTGCACGCCGCTTGCGGAGTCATTTATTTAGTCAAGCGCGTGGCCAGATAGAGTCCTATCGCATTGTAGGTTCTGTTGAGGGCCGATGAATCTGACGCTCCTGTGTAGCCATAAGTATCATCGTATGGTTGTGTTGAATCAACAGGCGAATAAGGGGCACTGCCGCCGCTCACATTGGCCATGGCTTTTAGCACGGCTGCGTCTGGCGAGCTGCTGAAGCCGATAGTGATGACCAGAATTTTATTGGGATCGGCAGTGGTTTTGCGGGCGGCTTTACAGTAGCGCTTGGCGTGTTCATCGGCCTCGTTTCTTATGTTTGCACCAGTAATTGTTTTGACAGTTCCATCAATGGCAGAGACGAATCTGCCATAGGTGTCAAAATTGCCTGAATCGTAATTGTATGTGCCGCTTGCAGCGAAGGTATCAGTTTTGTCTATGCGGCCAATTTTCGTGTCGCTTATGCCATCGCCGCCAGGGTATCCAGTTTTGCTCGCGTTTGTGTAAACATTCCAATAGTAAGAATAAGAGCCAGCGGCGATTGCCCTGCCGAATTTGAATGCGTTTGTTTCATTGAAATAAGGGAATGACATCCCTGTGGACTCATTGAGGCAGACATCCAAATTGGTACACCGCATAGTGCTTGATACGGCTGCGTCTGTGATGGTGATGTTGGTGTTGCCTGCGCTGTAATTTATTTCTCCGCCGCTGTTGGTCACCGAGTTGTTGTAGTTGGTGATGCCGCTTGAAATGGTGTGTGGGCGCCCGCAATTTGTGGCGACCGCGGCACCTGCCCCATAGACGCTATAGAAAAGCTTGGGGTAGGTGACGGAAACATTGGTGAACCAGATGTTGCTCCACGCTGCGGCTGTGAGAGTTGATGGTGGGGAATTGAAAGCACCCATTGTGTTGGGTGGGCGGGTTCGGAATGTGTTGAATTGTCCATCCGTCAGAAAGACGATCACTTTTTTCACGCCTGATTCGTTGAAACCAGTCACTCCCTGCATGTCGTCCAGACATGCGCGGATGCCTTCTGCTGGATTGGTGTATCCGCCGAACTGGAGTTTAGCGGTGTCCGTCACCAAATCTGATCCTGTTGCGACGAAGTTTGTGCGGAAGGACATTTCGCGGTAGCCGGTGGCCGAGTAAGAATAGATGCCGACATAATCCATCTTTTCATCGAAGTAATCTAGGAACTGCGGCATCGTGGCTCGGACGGTCGTTTCTCCGCCGTTGTCTTGCATCGAGCCCGAACGGTCAATGATGATGCCAACGATGAGCGGGTATCGAATGGCTTGGGCGGAGGCCATCATGGGCATGACTTTGAAGGTGTCTATCGGGAATATGCGCATGAAATGTGTGTGGTGTTGGGTAACCATCTTCACATCAACCAGCACAGCAGGGTAGCGGACTGTGCGGTCTATTTCCACATAGATGCCTGGGGGCGAGTCTTTGGTGATGGTATCTATGTTGCTGACCAACTGCGCATATATGGAACTGTAATAAGTAGTGCCTATGTAATTGGCCTTGGCGATGTTTTGGACTATTTGCCGGATTTCCTCATCGGTTTTGGAGAGATTTTTTGTGGCGGCCAGAGAAGCGGCATCCACCGCTTTGTTCAGCCTCCCTTTGTCGGCAAACATCATGCCGCAATCCAGAGCAAGCCCCATCAACGCAAAAATAGCCATTATGGCTGTTGCGAATGTGAATGTTATTTGAGCACCTTTTGCCGCTTGGCGGCTGCTATTTAAAATGGTCTGTTTCATGGTTGATCTCCAACATTTGTTTTTTCAAATCTCCTTAGTCCGCTTTTTAAAGCCGATAAAAATCTTTTCAACCTATACCACGCTATTTTCAGCAGGGCACTCGACGATGTGAGACAATCTATTTCGTGAGGCGTGTGGCCAGATAGAGCCCTATCGCATTGTAGGTTCTGTTGAGGGCTGACGAATTTGACGCTCCCGTGTAGCCATAGGTATCATCATACGGCTGCGTTGAGTCCACTGCCGTGTATGGGGCTGCACTTCCTGAGACATTCGCCATTGCTTTCAAAATAGCCGCATCAGGCGAACTGCTGAACCCGATGGTGATGACAAGAATCTTGTTTGAGGCAGTAGTCGTTTTTCTAGCGACCTTACAATACCGCTTGGCATAGTCATCCGCTTGGGCTTGGATGTTGTTCCCTGCCATCGTTTTCACCGTTCCATCCACCGTAGAAATAAAGCGTCCGTAAGTGGCAAAAGTGGGCTTGTCATTGTAACGATAAATCGCGCTTGCCCCAAAACCGCTGGTTTTGTCTATGCGCTGGACTTTAGTGTTGCTCAACGAGTCACCACCAGGGTAGCCTGCTTTGCTGGCGTTGGTGTAGGAGTTCCAATAATACGAATAGGATCCCGCAGCAATCGCTCTTCCAAACTTGAATGCATTCGTTTCGTTGAAATAAGGGAATACCAGCGCATCCACAGCGACTGTGCCACTCGATGAGTCACGGCAAACAATCACATCCAAATTAGTGCAACGCAGGGTGGTTGCGACTGCGGCATACGTGATGGTGACATTGGTGTTGCCAGCACTGTAATTGATTTCGCTCCCGCTGTTGGTCACCGAGTTGTTGTAATTGGTGATGCCACCCGAAACCGTGTGTGGCCGCCCACAATTCGTGGCTACCGCTCCGGCTGCCAAAGTGCTATAAAACAGCTTGGGGTAAGTGGCGGAGGTGTTGGTGAACCAGATATTGCTCCACGCTGCGGCTGTCATACCTGATGGCGGATCGTTAAAGGCTCCCATCGTATTGGCGGGGCGAGTGCGAAATGAGTTGAATTGTCCATCCGTCAAAAAGACAATCACTTTTTTGACGCCTGCATCGTTAAAGCCAGTCACCCCTTGCATGTCATCCAGACAGGCGCGGATACCTTCAGAAGGGCAGGTGTATCCGCCGAACTTGAGTTTAGTGGTGTCCGTTACAATATCCGATCCAGTGGTGACAAAGTTGGTGCGGAAAGACATTTCCCGATAACCCGCCGTGGCATAGGAGTAAATCCCGACATAATCCATCTTTTCATCAAAGTAATCCAAAAATTGGGGGATCGTGCTGCGAATCGTATCTTCGCCACCGTTGCCTGACATCGAACCAGATCGGTCAATGACGATGCCAACGATGAGTGGGTAGCGGATGGCTTGAGCGGAGGCCATCATGGGCATGACTTTGAAGTTGTCTATCGGGAATATGCGCATGAAATGTGTGTAGTGTTGGGCGACCATCTTCACATCAACCAGCACCGCAGGGTAGCGCACGGTGCGGTCAATTTCCACATAGATGCCTGGAGATGAGTTTTTGGTGATGGAATCAATGTCGCTGACCAACTGCGCGTAAATTGTGCTGTAGTAAGTGGTGCCTATGTAGTTGGCCTTGGCGATGTTTTGGACTATTTGCCGGATTTCCTCGTCGGTTTTAGCGAGGTTTTTAGTAGCGGCCAGAGCGGATGCATCCACAGCTTTGTTCAGCCTTCCTTTGTCGGCAAACATCATGCCGCAGTCCAGAGCAAGCCCCATGAGAGCCAGAATGGCCATCAATGAACTAGCAAAAAGAAGCGTTATTTGAGCGCCTTTTCGGGCACTGCAATGGTTGTTAAAAATATGCTGTTTCATGTATATTAGTCAGTTTCCCGTTGAATATGAGTCGGCTTAACGGCATAGCGGGAGTGAATCGCGCGTTAAACTCCGTGATGTAAAATGTCTGGTTGGAATGTTGCAGCAAACTCGTGGGGAGTTGCGTGACCACATTGGAGCCTGTGAACCCTCCTGCAAAAGTAAGGACTTTTTTGGGAGATGAATAGCCGCTGCTGAAAACGCTGTACTGCTGAAGGATAGGCTGCCAGCCCTCTATAAACACACGCCCTATGTAGATGCAGGCGTCATTGGTGCAATTCAGGGGGGCAGAATTAGAGACAACGCTGTTCATGGTGACTGGAAAATTCGTGCTGGATGCAGAGTCCAACTGCCTTGCAGCCAAGCTTGATGCCTCGCGTGCGAGCGTGACCACTTCCTGTTTCCTTGCGACATAGCGCGACCAGTCAACAACAACGGAAAAAAGCAGGAGCAGGATCGGTATCATCAAGGCGAACTCCACGGTCGCCTGTGAAACTTTGCCGTTTTTTTGTCTGAGATTAAAACTGGTCATTGTATTTCTCCGAGACAAAGGTTGCGCTGGATGTCAGCATGAAACGGTTGGACATTGTGCCGCCGAGCACGGCGTTGAATACGGAATCGAGCGGCGTGATGTAATCGTACCTATAAAGCACGCGGATGGTGAATGTGGAGTTGGCCACGCCGACATTGGCGTTGGTGGTTGAGCTGTTTGAAAAACGGATTATATACCAGTGGGGGGTCGTATTGGTGTACTGGTTGTATGTGGCGTTCCAGTTGGTGGTGAGAAGACCTGCGGAGTTGTTGGCGATTACCGCCATGACGGCTGATTGAACTGAAGGGTAGTTGACGCCGCCGTAGTTCGTGCCGCCCACTTCAGCGAAACGCCCGCCTTCACGGACAGCGTGAACGAGCTGCTGGCGTGTGTAGGTCATTCTTGAAAATTCGATGAAGGTCAGAAAAAAAACAAGAAACATGGGCATGATGAGCGAAAACTCAACGAGTGTCTGAGAACGCTTTGAGCGGCAAGGTGAAGGGCGTTGGATGAAGCTGTCCTTGCTGCCATCAGATTTTTTAAAAAGACTGTTCATAATTCAAATAAATCCGTTTCAAAACTTAGTTCAACAGGAGATTCATCATATTCTGGAAAATTATTTCTATTGTTTTATTTTTCTTGCAAATCACTTCTAATATTGTGA
>JAIFLJ010000156.1 GCA_020049135.1 bacterium
CATGGTTCCATCTCCCCACACTGCTTGATGAAAAGCACGGTATATCTAGGCTCTGTTTTGATCAACCTCACCCACTTTTAATCACACCCTTCTAGGATGGTGATGCTAATGATTCGGGTTTTATTATAATTGTTTCAAAAAAGACTCGATTTTGACCCATTTCGTCCGCACTTTTGGCCTGCTCATGAGGCCAGCCTATGCCATTCTTCTTTCGGCAATAATTCTGGCGTCTCCGTTTTTATCAGTCGCGCAAGAAACGGCTGAACACATCCTTGTTTCTGGACAGGCGGCTTTTACTGAAGGCCGTTACTCGGAAGCTGCTGGGGCGTTCGAGAAATTCATTAAAGATTACGGTCAGAGCGAAGAGGCGCAGAAGGCCAAAAATAGGCTTCTCCCGCTTTTGGCTGCATCGTATTTGCAAACACGCAACCCAGTCAAAGCCGAGCCAATAATTAAGGAATACCTGACATCATTCCCAAAGAGCGAGGCTGTCCAAGAGATGGCGTACTGGCTCGGGCTGGCGCAATACCAGCAGAACAGATTTCTCGAAGCCAAAGAATCTTGGATAGCTTTTCTGGCGCAGCATCCCGATACACCGCAAGGCAACGAGACACGGCTACTGGCTGCGACTTGCCTTTTCCAAGCTGGGCGTTTTGACGAAGCCGCCGCCGCGTTCGAGAAACTGCCGTCAGAACTTTCACCACCCGATCCCGCCATCGCGCAGCAGGCCGAACTCCTGCGCCTGCAATGCTTGCTTCAAGCAAAGCGTTTGCCTGAGGCTTTCGAGCTTCTGAAAAAAACGCGGGGGGCAGCATCTCGGGTTGGGCCATCCACTCTGCTGGCACTCCAATCTTTCCAGCTTGGCGACTATTTTTACGAGGCTCAAGACTGGGGGCGTGCGTGGCAGTGCTACCTTTTCATTCCAGTGCGCGACCACCTGCTGGAGCAGCAATCCAAGGCGTTGGCCAGCATAGAAGCGGAACTCGAATCCGAGATGTCCAAAAGCACTGGCCTCACGCGTGCCCGCGAAGCTTTTTTGCGCCAGACAAAAGATCGCCTGAACAGGGAGCGCGAGCAGTTGGAAAAAGCGACGGGCTTTGATGAGTCGCGGCATCTGCGCGTAGCTCAGTGCGCATTGCAGACAGGTCGCCCGTGGGAGGCGTGGACAGCAGCGCAGGTCATTGCGGAAAAACAGCCGCGAAATGCCACTACTGCGGGCGCACACTACCTAGCGGCACTAGCCTGTGTGGAAAGCAAACGCTGGGAGGCTTTGCAAGAGCGAGCGGAGGCTTTCGCGGAACGCTATCCTGGAGACCCACGCGCCGCGCAGCTCTCTTTCTTGGAGGCCAGTGCCTATTGGGAGCGGTCACTTTTCAAAGAGTCTCATGAGAAATTCGCTGCGCACCACGCAAAATTTCCTTCGTTCCAGCAAGCCGACCGTGCGCTTTTCCTCTCGTCCTACTGCGCCCTGTTTTTGGAAAAATACGCAGAGGCTTCCGTTGGGTTTGCAAAGTTCAAAACCACCTACAAAAAAAGCGTTTTGCTTGAGCAGGCTTACTACTGGGACGCTATGGGGGCGGTCTTTGCAAAAAATTATCCTGAAGTGCGAACCAAGTTCGATGCGTGCCTGAAAGCCTTTCCGCAGGGCGGGTTCCAAGGCGAGGCACTTTATAGAAAAGCCGCCTCGGAATACGCTGAGAAAAAATATGGTGTGGCGTTGAAACAACTTACCGGCTGGCTCAAACGGTTTCCCGATCACCCCTTGGCCAACGAAGTTCGCGCACTGGCAGGCGACGCTGCTTTTGCAGAGGGAGAAATTGAATCTGGCATAGCTTTTTACCGCGCTGTCGGCAGAGACGGCAACCGTCCGCTTTACGAGTATGCCCAATTCCAGATAGGCAAAGCACTGAAAGCGTTGGAAAAGTTCGATGACCTCGTGGGGCATTTCAAAACTTTTGCAGCAAACCATCCAGACAGCCCGCGCATCGTCGAGGCGTTTCATTGGATAGGCTGGGGTCTGCGTCGCACGGAAAAAATCAGCGAAGCGCGGAAGCTATACGAGGCCGCCATAGACAAGTTCGGCAACGATAGGGACAATCTTTCTGTTGAAGATCTTTTGTGCGGTTACGCCAAACTTTTTTCATCGCCCGAAGAGAAAAGCGCATGTCTTTCGCGGTTGGCAGAACGCGAAGCGGCACTCAGTTCTTCTGGGCAAAAAACTCTCGCGGCGCGGTTGGCGTGGCTCACCGCGCAGATGGTGCGCAAGAGCGATCCTGACAAGGCCAAAGCGTGCTGGGAGCGTCTCGCCTCATATCCGCCTAAAACACTTTCGCCTTTGCTGACCATTGAGGTTGCGGAGTTTCTGGTGATGGAAAAAAGAGCCGCTGAAGCGGAAGTGTATTTCGTGCGTTACACCGAAGCTTTTCCTAAAAACCGTGAACGCGATCGCGTCTGGGGCGGGTGGGGGCTGGTGGCTGCTGAAAAGGGCGATTCCGCCAAAGCACTCGAATGTTTTAAAAAGTTTGAGGAAGAATCAGGCAATTCGAGGCTCATGCCTAAAGTGCTCGAAACGCGGGCGAAAATCTACATTGCGCAGAAGCGTCACAAGGAGGCTGTGGCCGACCTTGAAAGGATACTGCAAATACCAGCCGCACGCGGCCTGCCGTGGGTCACTGCGCTGTTCCGTCTCGGCGAAATACACGACGAAATGAATGCCCCTGACAAAGCGATCCCATACTACCAACGCATCTATGTGATGTACCAAAAATACCGCGAGTGGGTCGCCAAAGCCTATCTTGCAAGCGGGATTTCTTTTGAAAAACTGAATCGGGACGATGAGGCCATGCGCACTTATCAGGAATTGCTCGGGATGAAAGACTTGGCGGATTTTGACGCATTTCAAAAAGCTGAAAAACGGATGGCCGCGCTCAAATGAAAACTATTTTCAGCATAAACTTTTGCCAACCAATTCTGCTCTTGGCCACACTGTTGTTCGCAGTGCCGCTTGCGGCAGAAGAGACGGTTTATTTTAAGGACGGCTCATTTTTGAAAGGCGAAGTGCTTCGTGTTGACAGAGGCCGTCTCCGCCTTCGCACGAGCATGGGCGGCGGCACAGCGGAGACGGCGCACGACTTAGACCGCATCCAAAAGATAGTTTGGAAAGAACAGTTCTCGCCATCGCAGCAGAGTATTATGAGCGACCACGCGGCACGCCTGAAATATCTGGAAACACTGTTCGATCAGAAAAAAGTTTTTCTTTCCGTGCCGGAATCCGATGCGGGCGAAGTAGGTCTTGCAGTGGTGGAAGAACTTTTGTCAGCCAAGCGGTTCTCTGACGCGCAAAAGTTTTTGGATACGCTAGAAAATGATTGGTGTGCGAAGCGGCGGCAAAAGGCGATTTCGCTAAAAACACAGTGCCTTGCAGGGGCGGGACATTTTAAAGAGGCTTTGGCACTGGCTTCAGATTTTGAAAAAACGGCGAAGGACGCCTCCAGCCTCGCACTGGTGCATCTCGCGCTGGGCGAGGCTTCGGCAGGTTCAGGCAAGACCGAGAAAGCACTGGAACATTTTCTTTTTGCCCGCGTCTTCTACCCGTCACTGGTCGAGCCATCGTCAGAAGGTCTCTGGAAAGCCTCGCAGATTTTTATGGCGCAGACCAACACCGTTGCAGCCGCCCGCGCCCTGCACGATCTGACAGAGGATTATCCTAGCAGCAGGTTTGCTGGGCAAGCGCGTCTCAAGCTCAACGAGATGGGGTCAGTGGAAGAGAAAAATTATGTGACTCAAGCGGGCGATGTGGCAGCTTCCCAGTCACAGGCTCAGGCCGCGCAAGAGCCGGAGAGCGCATCTGAAAAAACAGTTTCACAAAGCAAATCTCCAGAAACAAAAACGATTAAAGAAACTGGAAAGAAAAAGAAAAAAAAGAAAGGAACACGAAATGAAAACAACCCCTAAAATTATCCTGCTTCTTGCCGTTATCGGCCTGCTGCTTGCAGGCGGATGGGCGTCAGCCTGTTTTGCAGAGACTAAACCCGCCAAAGAACCAGTTGGAGAGCAATCCGGTGCAGCGGTGAAAAAGAAACACGCTTCAGGAAGCAAAAGCCTTCTGGATTTATACAGTGAGGGTGGCCCAATCATGCACTTCATAGCACTCTGCTCAATGTCCAGCATTGCCTTGGCCATATATTGCGGCATGTCATTACGCCGCGATAAGTTCATGCCCTCAGCACTTGTCACGCAGCTCAACCAGCTCATGACGCAGCGCGATGTGGCGGGCGCGTTTCACCTGTGCCAACAACACAGCTCGCCACTGACTGGCGCACTTGCTTCAGCACTAGTGAAAGCCAATTTCGAAAGGGACATGTTCAATAAAACTTCGATGGAAAATGCGATAAGTGATTATATTTTTCACGAGGAGACCAAGAAGATGGTGATCATCAATTACCTAAATGTCTTGGCTGTCCTTGCGCCCATGATTGGGTTGTTGGGAACGACTTCTGGCATGATCAATAGCTTCGGCGCACTCACGGCTGGCCGTGCAGAAGCGACAGACCTCGCGGGCGGTATCGGCGAGGCGTTGGTCGCTACGGCGGGCGGCTTGTTTCTCGCTATCCCGTCCATGTTTCTGTACTTCTTTTTCAGGGGTCAACTGCAAAGCCTGCTGGCCGATGTCCACAAGACGCTCGCCGTCATGCTTGACCTGTTCACGGGCGAAGTAACGATTTCAACGCTTTCGCATCCAACAGGGTTGACGGGGAAAGTTCCAGTGGTGAAACAGTAATAAAATCGGCTTTTTTTAGACATGTCCCAGACACGCAGAAGACTACAGAGACGCCCACAAGAAGAGGTGGGTTTGCAAATCGCGCCCATGATTGATGTGACGCTTTTGCTCCTCTTTTTCTTCATGCTCACTGGCAAGCTGACCAAAGGGTCGCACATGATGAACATAGATTTGCCTATAGCTAAAACGGCCGTTGTTCCAGATGACTTGAGCGGACGAGATGTGATAAACATAGACGCCGCCGGGCAATATTTTGCCGGGGATCAGCCAGTGGACGCTAAAGGTCTTCGCGCTTATTTGAAACAGAGGTTGATAGATGTCCCGCCTCTGCGCCTTTACATAAGAGCAGATGCGCAAACGCCCGCGCTAAAAATAAAAGAGGTGATGAAGGCGTGCGCGGAAGCTGGAGCTGTGGAAGTGATTTTTGCCACTTACCAAAGGTGATATATGGCACTGAGAAAATTTGAAAACCCCCAGATTGAGTTGCAGATAGCACCGATGATAGATGTCTGCTTCCTGCTTTTATTTTTCTACATCCTGACATCCAACCCAGCCAAGTCGGAGAGCGATGTGAGCACATCGTTGCCAGGGACAATTTCGCAGGAGGAGTCGCTAGACATCCCAGACGAGCAGCGGATTGAGATTTTGCCTAGCGGACAAGTTGTTCTCAATGAGCTTCCTCTTGATAATCCAGAATCAGCCGAACTGCCGCAACTGGTGGGCACGCTGCGGCGTTACCGCGAGGCAGCGGCGGCCAACCGCACGGATCCGCTCGTGACACTCTCACCCGCAGACACGACACGACACCAGCGCGTTATTGATGTGATGAATGCGTGCGCGGTGGCTGGCATAAAGGGCGTCACTTTCGCAGGGGACGAAGACGACGAAGAAAGCATGTGAACCAATGAACGCATCCACACTGTTCGGCAAACATCGGCGCACCATCGGAATGGTGGTGGCCATAAGCATCGGGCTGCATGTTGTGGCCGCAATAGTTGCCGCCGGGATCGTTATCGCCCGCTATTTCGCCCCGCCACCTGCTGTCTTTGAGTCCACCCCGCCGAAAAAAATAAAACTCGCCTCGCCGGAGCGGGAACACAAAATGTCGTTGGCAGCGTTCGAGGAAGCCGCTTCGCCAGCTCCTTCATTTAGTAGTCCGCTAACAAGCACGAGAGTCATGGACAAAGGTGGGATTCCACCTCTGCCAAAGCTTCCGCTTGACCAGTCGCTGCCGCTCAACGCATCCGCCGTTATTTCCGAAGGGATACTCTCTTTAGCGGGAAGCGGGACGGGTGGCCAAGGCCTTGGTGCAGGTGGCCTAGGTTCTGGCGGCGGTGGTGGCGGAGGGAATGGAGTAAGCTTTTTCGGATTGCAGGCCACGGGGCGGAGCATCCTTATCGTTTTTGATATTTCGACAAGCGTCCTGACCAAGGCGAACAAGACAGGCGTGCCAGTTTCAAAAATAAAAGAAGAAACCATCGCTCTACTCGAACAGCTTTCCATCAACACCTCATTCGGCCTCATCCAGTTCTCACGCGCCTACCAATATTTCCAACCGAGCCTCTTGCCGCCCACGGACGCAAATAAAGCGGGAGCAAAAAAATGGCTCGAAACAGAGTTCCGCACATCCGGCAGCCTGACGGGTAAGGCAGCCATCCGCAAAAACCCGGACGGCATAGAATCTGTATTGGAAGCGGCCTACGCGATGGATCCGGATGTCATATACCTGATCTCCGACGGCGATTTTCAAAGGACAACAGAAGGCAACCAAAATGTTCCATACAACGATTTGCGCCGATTAGTAGATCGCCTACGCCAAAGCAGACCAACGCAGCCCACACAGATAAATTTCATCGGATTCGAAATGAAAGCGCAGCACAAAAAAGAGATGGAAAACATCGTCCGCCGAACAGGCGGCCAACTGCGCGAAATCAAAATTAAATAGTGTCCGTGACATTGCGGGTGTCAGCACGCCATGGCACGATCTGGCATTTAGTAGGAGTGGGCTTTCATGTGGAGGCGGGGGCGAAGGCTTCTTTGAGGACTGCTTGGTGGAGGAGGGCGGCGTGGCTGCGGGCGTGCTCGATCTCCGCTTCCAGCATGCGGCAAGCCGTCATCAGTGCCTCCACCCGCTCCACGATCGCGGCTTGCTCGGCGAGGGGTGGGAGATTGACCTGATAGTTCAGGAAGAAGTCTTCATCCACGCGCTTGCGGTTGGTGTTGCCACGGCTGGCTTTGATGCAGGCTTCCAAGAAGACGGGCGACTGGAGGAAAACATTGAAAAACTCGCGTTCCACCTCTTCCTCGTTGATGTCGAAGGCGAGGAAGTCGTTGGTGACAATCGCGCCTTCGAGTTCTTCCGGGATGATGCCAAACGCGCCATTGCGGGCATCAATGCGGCTGAGAATGAACTGCCTGGCGGAGACGGCGAACTGGTTCTTGGTGAGAATGGTCGAGCCGTCCTGAGTGCCACGCAGCACGACGCCTTTGTAGTTGGTGCGAATGGTGACCTGCTTGTAGCTGGTGCCGTCTTCGACCTCTACTTGGGTCTTGTTGCGGGTGAGGATGTCGCCGATGCGTTTCATAGAAGAATAGGACGCCCCTTCAGGGCTAATGATATGATAGAATGTAATCCCAGGGCGTTGCCCTGGGCTGACATGGGACGCACCTTTGGTGCTAGAATTTGGGCATTGCCCTGGACTGACATGAGACGCACCTTTGGTGCTAGGATTTGGGCGTTGCCTTGGACTGACATGAGACGCTCCTTTGGTGCTAGGATTTGGGCGTTGCCTTGGGCTGGCATGAGACGCTCCTTTGGTGCTAGGATTTGGGCGTTGCCTTGGGCTGGTCTAATACACAGCGTTGGTGCTGGAACGAGGCGTGCCGCTAGTGCTGGAATGCTCCACATGAACAATGCGCGGTGCGTTGATACTGCGGTTGTTTGCAGGCCAACGGCCTGAACTATGTCAGCCCAGGGCAACGCCCTGGGTATCATGCCCCCAAAAATTTCTAAGCCCTGAAAGGGCGACCTAATCCCACACATAGCGTTCATCAAAGGTGACATTGTGTTTCGATAAAAATGCACGGTATTCGTCCTGAAAACTGGTCTTGCGATGATGCTCCTCCTGCGTGACGATGTATTGCTGGACGGCGGTGACATTGGATTCGCTCACGGCAAATGCGCTGTAACCCGCTTGCCACGCAAATGCGAAAAATTCATGACCCTGCGTTTTGATCCATTTTGACGATGATTTTTTCACATCCTCGACAACTTGGCTGACGGAAACGGTGCGGCCCAAATCCAAAAGGATATGCACATGTTCTTCGACGGAATTGATGATGAGCGCAGGGCATCCCAAATTTTTCAGGACGGTGGCCATGTATGCGTGTAGGTCGGCACGGATGTGGGCGTGAAGGAACGGTTCACGGTGCTTCGTGCTGAAAACTAGGTGGATGCAGAGGCGGGCGAGGGATTGAGGCATAGTTAGGTCGCCCCTTCAGGGCTTGGTTTGTTTTTCCAATCTACCCAGGGCGTTGCCCTGGGCTGGCATAGGTTGCCCCGTTGGGGCAGAAGAATAAAACAGTAGGAATTCATCGGGAGTATTCCTTTTCTACGGCGGCGAGCACCTTGCCCACGCGCTCCAATGATTTGCGAAATTCCTTGAGGCAATCGCCCACGCTCATCGCTCGTTCTTCAACGGTGGAATTTGGATTCTTCACATCGAGATCGAAGCCCTTCTTCAGATCCTCGACCTTCACCTTCCACGCGACCTCGCTTTCCTCGCGTTTGTCCCACCATTCGACGAGCGGCGCGAACTCGTCGAACTGGATGGCTTTGGTTTTTGAGTAGCTTTTCGCTCTGGGTTCGATGGTCAAAAACATCCTTTCAGCGGTGCGCCAAAGCTTGTTCTCGAAGTCGAGGTTAGCGGTGGAATCTTTGGTAGGTGTGACGCTCGTTTTTGGCACAGATTTGATATTATGAAAATTGCTTTTCCAGAGCAATCTTGAAGGGTTTTGATGCCCTATTCCAAATAAGGCAAAAACTTTTTTCTAAAGAAAACGCAACTAGTGCCGTTATGAGTGTTAGGCAGAACGGAGTTTCTGTCTGCGGGGGAGCCCGGACCTCGGATAGAAACAACAACGGGAAGTCAGAAGGAACTGGCGGATCGCAAGATGTGATCTTCGGTGAAAAAATT
>JAIFLJ010000235.1 GCA_020049135.1 bacterium
CCAATAGCAAAATAAACTCTCCGCATCATAGTTTTTAAACGCCCATATTGAGAAAAACATTTTAACCTCACCCACTTTTAATCACACCCCCGATCTCTATCGCTACCGCTTCGAGCTTGAAAGGTTCCCCCATAGCATCTTCAGCCTCGATTGACCCGGAGCAAACGCCCCTCGAAGACCTGTTCCGATTCTAGCAATTCGTGGATGCGCTTGGCTTGATCGGAAAAATCGGAGTTGTAAGTGCAGAGAATGACCCCAGCATCAGACATCCTGACCTCTCTGGGAGCGAAGCGTGAAATTTCTTTCATGCCCGAGATCTACCACCTACGGTCCCAGTGCGGACTCTGGTGGTCTTAGCCAATGGCTAGGGGGTTGATGACTAGGACGACGCGGCCATCTCCCATGATTGTTGCGCCTTGGAAGGTTTTTAGGTTGGTTAGTCCGCCTGTGAGTGGTTTGACGATGACTTCGACTTCATTGACAAATTTATCAACCATGACCCCGATTTGTCCTGAGCCTGATTTGATGATGGCGACGGGTATTTCTGGTTTGTCAGCCATTGGGGCGAGCACCGTGGTGGGATTCATGGCCTCGTCCATAGTTTTGATGGGGAGGACGGAATCTCGTATTTGGGCGATTCGGCCTTGGGGCAAGGTTTGAATCCGCTCACGGGGGAGTTTTACTATTTCGGTGACATGGGTGATGGGAAAAATAAACTCTTGCTCATTGACCGCAACGAGGATGCCTTTGGAAACGAGGAGGCTGGTGGGAAGGATGATGGAGAATTTTGAGCCTTTGCCTGGGCTGCTTTTGATGTCAACGCTGCCATGCAATGCCCGGATGTTGTTGCGGACAACATCCATGCCTACACCGCGCCCGGAGACATCGGTGATTTTCTCGGCGGTGGAGAACCCTGCGTGGAAGATGAGAGCGTAGGCTTGTTGCTCATCCATGGTGGCGGCTTGCTCGGGTGTGATGATTTTCTTTTCGAGTGCCTTGGCGATGAGTTTCTGCGCCTGCATGCCTTTGCCGTCATCTTCGATTTCGATGATGACATTCGATCCGCTGTTGTAGGCTCTGAGCCAGATGTTGCCTTTGAGGTTTTTATTTTCCTGAGCGCGGTCATCGGGTTTTTCGATGCCGTGATCAACGGCATTGCGGACTAGGTGGACGAGTGGGTCGCCGATTTGGTCTAGGACGGTTTTATCGAGTTCGGTCGCTTCGCCTTCGAGGATGAGTTCGACTTCTTTGCCGAGTGCCTTGGAGATGTCGCGCACCATGCGCGGGAATTTTTGGAAGACATTTTTAATGGGCATCATGCGGATGGCCATGATGGAAGCTTGGAGGTCGTCGGCGATGTGCGAGATGCTGGTTCCTGCTTCTTTGATCTCTTTGCCGAAACCGCTCAGGCTAAATTCCTGAATCGCCTTCTCCGCGAGCAACGGGAACATGTTGCGGGCAACGAGGAGTTCGCCTACGGCACGCATGAGGCGATCTAGCTTGTCCGTATCCACGCGGATGCTGGAGGATGATGCAGCGTTGGCTGCGGATGCTGAGGATTGGTTTGTTGCCGTAGTGGCAGCCGGATGGGAAGTCGGCGATCCGGGGTCGGCCGCAAGATTCTTGGCGTGTTGCTCTGCATCGTTCCACAGTGCATCAAAACTCTCTTTTAGCGTTTCGTGGGGGGGGCCAGAATCGAGCCTATCGAGGATGTCTTGAATTTTATCGGCGATAGGCTCGGCAGCGTTTTTGAGGCATGTTTTTTGTAGAGTAGTGAGAGCCCGTTTGGCGGCGGCGGTGAGACCATCGGTTGGCAATCCATCGCGGGCAGCCTGCAAGAGTGCTGCAACGACTTCACGAGTCTGGACAAGCGATTGGGTGAAGACCCGGTACTGCGAGGAGGTTTTGGTTTTGCTCTTTTCATCTTCGACTAGGTGAGAGATGTCGAGAGAGAGCCCGACAACGAGGCTTTCGGCGGGTGAGAAGGATGTGTCGCCGTCCATAAAGTGACGGGTGAGCGATTTGAAAGCATCCACGGTTTCTAGCAATGCTTGAATCGTGCTTGGTTCGATGCTGGAATCGGAATCGCGAACGGTTTCGATGATAGTTTCCGCTGCGTGCGCAATCAAGCCGGCCCAGCGGAGCGGGTGTTTATGCGGCAGGGGCATTTTGCTCTCGCTGATGAGGAGGTGGTTGATCCCTTTGAAGTTGTGCAGGGAACGGAAAAGCGAGTTGAGCGAGTCAGCGTCGGCTGGTTGTTTTTAGAGGGTCAGGAGGCAGGTTTCGATTTGGGAAATGGCTTCTTCGGCCTCCTCCATGTAACCTTTGCTCGTGGTATCGTCGAAGTATTGATGCGCAGGGATGTGGTCTGCGTTTTCGTAGGGAACAGGTTTAATTTCGAGATCACATTCGTCTTCGACAAACATGAAGACATCTTTGATGGCGTCCGCAGTGGAAGAAGTTACGAGGACGATTTCCCATGCGAGGTAGCAATGCTCGGGGATAAAGTTTTTCCAAGGGGGGATGTGATCTGAGGAGCCCGTGATTTTGGCGTAGCCGAGCCCGGCGAGTTCATCGAGCAGGGAAAGCGGCTCGGTGCCGGAGAAAAAAAGATTTTCGTGAGGTTTAAAAATGATGCGGTAGATCGTTTTTTCGTACCGTGGGATTTCGAGGGCGGCTTTGTCAGCTTGAGCTATGGCGGGTGAATCGCTGGCGGGCAGAATAGAGCGGATGAGTTGCAGGATGGGTGCAGCAGCAACGAGGGTGGCAGATGATTCTTGTTCGGAAGATGCCGAAAGATATGTCCTGACGATGTCGCAGCTTTTGAGCCCGATATCAACCAATTCGGAATTGGCGTTCATGCGCCCTTCCCTCACCGCGTTGAAGGCGTCTTCGACATGGTGCAGGAAATCGGCGAGGTCTTTGAATCCGGCTGTTGCCCCGGAACCCTTGAGGGTGTGCATGGCGCGGAAGATGCGGTTGATGAGTTCCGTATCGTCTGGTGTGGCCTCGAGTTGCAGTATCGTTACATCAAGTTCTTGGAGCAGGTCTTCGGACTCTTGCCTGAAAGTGGCTTTAGTCCTGGCTTTGAGTTCATCTAGGTTCATGGTGTGGGTCAAAGCGGGCAGAGTTTTTTGACGACAGTTAGGAGTTGCTCAGGCTGGAAAGGTTTGACGATCCAGCCTGTGGCGCCGGCGGCTTTCCCTTCCATTTTCTTTTCTGGCTGGGATTCGGTGGTCAGGAGGACGACTGGAGTGAATTTCGTGGGGGCGTGTGCGCGGATGGCCTTGGTGAGTTCGATGCCGTTCATGTTGGGCATGTGAACATCGGAAATCACGAGGTCCACGGGATTGGCTTGGATTTTATCGAACGCCTCTTTGCCGTCCACGGCCTCGACGATTTCGTATCCCGCATCTTCTAGGACGAAGGAAACATTTTGTCGGATGGTGGCGGAGTCATCAACGGTCATTACTGTTTTTGGCATAATAGTTTTCCCTGAATTAGATTTGTTGTTCTAAACCCCATCGTTTGATGAGGCTGTTCATTTTATCTGAAGGTGATTGGATGCTGATAGGAACACCCGATGTTTTCCACGCGAGGAATAGTTGTATGATGGCAGTGTGTAGCTGCTTGACGCGGTCGGCTTTGACGATGAGCGGAGTGGAAGACTCGAAGAATGGATGGAGTTCGTTTTTGAGCACTTCGACGCATTGAATACCGAGTTCTTCGGGAAGATCGAGAGTGACATTGTCTGTGTTTTTGATGATCTGGTAGCTCATTGATTTACCCATTTGATCATGGTGACAGTGGTGCCTTGCCCTGGAGATGATTGAATATGGAAATAGTCCATCAGCTTCCTTGAGCCGATTAGCCCTGCGCCTAGGGAGATGAGAGTGGCACCTGTTTCCCGGGTGGCGGCGGTAAGGTTGGAGATGCCTTTACCTTGATCCGAGACGATGAATTGCAACCCTTTTTTGTCTCCTTCGTGGACGAGGTGGATGGTCATTTCACCTTCGGCACCGGAGTGTTGGATGACATTGCGCGTGATCTCGGAAACCGCCGTGGCGATTCTAGTCACATTGTGCTGGTCGAAAGAAAGTTTGTTGGCTTCTTCGCGTCCAAGAAAGCGGGCGAGGACGACATCCTGCATTTTGGCGATCCTCAATTTGGCTAGTTCATGTATTTCTATTGCAGACATATTAAGCCTCCGTGGGGATGAAACATTTGACTTCCAAACCGCGAGGTGTGCGCTGGTTGATTTCGAATTCGCCATCGTGAAGTCGAACCAGACCTTGGACGATCGTAAGCCCGATGCCTAGGCTTGGCGGTTTTTGTTCCCCTCCCCAAAATTGTTTGAATGATGAAATACTGGCGATCTGTTTCGGTGTCATTCCCTCCCCCTCATCTAAAACGGAGAGTTCGCAAAAGGCGGAGGATTCTTTGGCAATCAAGATGATGGGTTTATCTGGGGGCGAAAATTTGAACGCATTGCCAAGAAGTTCCGTCAGGAGTATTTCGAGGAAATCTGTAGAAATGGCAAGTTGGGCTATGTTGGTGTCCAACTGGAGCCGAGAGAGACCTTGGTGTAAGCGCGCGATATTTTCTGCGATTTTTTTAATGGCGGCGGCGGCATCCAAGGTGCGCTCCCTTTCCTGGTTTTCAAAGCGGTTGGCGTAGAGTGCAGGGAGTTGGTGGCAGAGGGAGACACGGCGGATCAGGCGGGCGAGGTAATCGCAGTGGGATTTGACGATGTGGTGGGCTTCGAGGATGTCAGGGTCTTTGTCGGCGTGTTTGAGGGCGAGGCTGCCGATAAGTGCGTCAATGTGTTGGAGCGATTGTTGGATGTCAGCGGGTATGATGGCGGCGATTCGGAGACCTGTCTCCTCGGCGAGGCGTTTGGCGTCGCTCTCCATTTTGTTTTTCTTATCGAGGCGTTTGCGGACGGAGGCGATGAGTATGTCTGGGTTTACAGGTTTGGTGAGATAGTCGTCCGCCCCCTCGTTCATGCCGCGCCGGATGTTTTCAGTCTCCGCAAGAGCGGTCAGGAAAATGAAAGGGATAGCGGCGAGGTCCTTGTCTTCCTGGGCGGCTTGGATCACTTGGAAGCCGTCCATCACGGGCATCATGATGTCGCATAGTATGATGTCGGGTTTGATTTTTCTCGCGATATCAAGCCCCGCTTTTCCGTCTTCTGCCAGAGAGACATCGAAATCCTCGAAGGTCAGGATTTTAGCGATGTTCCTGCGTGTGGGTTCGTTGTCCTCAATTACTAATATTTTTTCTTTCATAGTTTAATCATTCTCGGTAATCCAAGTCTCACCATCGGGCAGTTCTTTGCCTGTGGTTTTGATCATTGTTTCTAATTCGACCGTTTTGGAGATGTCGTGCCAGACAAAACAAATATATTCATCCCCCGTCACTTTATTTTTGAAGATGGTAACGGTTGATGAAAAATAATATTTTTTTCCAAGGATGAGTGCCCAGAAAACTTTGGGAATGAGGACGCCAAGATTGTCTTTCCCTCTGAGCAACTCGTTATCTCTTAATGACGGGCGAATGATGTCATGAATGTTTTCGAAAATCATGCCAACTTCTTCTAAACTTTTGCCGACAAACTCTTTAGCGGGCTTTCCGAAAAAATTGGCGGTGGCATGGTTGGCGGAGACGAAAATGACTTTTCCATCGGGCATTTTTTTCATCACGCCCATACAGTAAGGGTTGGCATCGTAAATGGCACTCATTTGTTCGAGGACGAATTTTCTATCCAATTCCGCGATTTTGTGGTCGTGAATATCGCGCCCCACGAGCTGGAACTCTTCTATTTTCGAATTGTTGTTGAGTAAAGCCCGGACAGTCCATTCGATCCAAATATGCCCAGAGGATTTTGTTCCCATGAGGAGTTCTATCTCTGATTTGGTGTTGTGGGGGGACATTTCACTTATAAGTCTCCAGAAACTATCGCGACATTCTTCGTGGATGAGTTGGACAAAATAGGAATCAATAAGCTGTTGTCGGGGGATGCCGAATAATTTTTCGAAGGCTTTATTGACAAAGGAAATGCGGCTATTGCCGAAAAAACGGCAGACGCACTCGGTCTGGTCTTCGATCATGGATTGGTACATGGTGGCATCGTAGCGCATGGATTCGTCCATCCGCTTTTTGAGGGTGATATCTACGGCATATCCGACTAGGTTGCCGTCTTCGTTGGGCTTGGCTTCGTCCATGATCCAGCAGACATCGGAAGATTTTTTGAGGATGCGGTAATCGGCTCTAAAAGTCGCATGATGCTGTTTGGCGAAGCTGTTTATCGCCAGCACTCGTTCGCGGTCTTCGGGATGGATGATGCTAGACCAAAAATCTGGGTTGCCCATGACTTCTTTAGCCCGATAGCCAGTGATATTTTCTAAAAACGAATTATAGTAAAAAGCTTTTCCTAGACGGCAATCACCTTCGATATGATAGATCAGGCATGGGATATCATTTTCAAATTCATGAATCTTTACTGTGCAGTGGTCATTCATGGGAGTTCTCTGGTTGGATGCCGACGGGAAGCGTGACGATGAATTCGGTTCCTTGCCCAAGTTGTGATTTCAGTTCGATAGAACCATGGTGAATATCGAGACAAGTTTTGACGATGTTGAGGCCCAGACCTGTTCCAGGGATGTTAGAGGAATTGGATGCCCGTTGGAAGGACTGGAAGAGGCTGGGAATTTCATCGTGCGGGATGCCGATACCCTGATCTTTGACGCTGAAAACAAGGGAGTGGCGAGGGCTATCTTGCATGAAAAACTGGAGGTGAATCGTCCCGTTGCGTGGGGAGTATTTGATGGCGTTGCTGACGAGGTTGGAGAGGACGAGACCAAAAATATTATGATCAAGATAGAGGCTGTGGGGGACGGACTCTTCGATTTCGATTATGATTTCGTGAGGTGTTTGATAAGACAGTTTGAGTTTTTGAATGACTTCGGAACTTTCCGACCGGATATCGTTGGGGGTGGGATGAAAGGTGATCCAGCCAGAATCAATTTTCCCTTTGACTAGCACATCTTCCATGAGGGCGGTCAATCGGGTGACGGAAGAGAGAATGTCGTTGATTTGTTCTTTCCTGTCTTCATCGGACATTTTATGGCGATACTTGTCCATGAGATGGCCGGCGGAGTTGATAACGCCGAGGGGAGTCCTGAACTCGTGGGAGACCATGGAGATGAAACCGTTTTTTAGGGCGTTTAGTTCTTTTTCGTGTTCGAGTGATTTGACGAGCCCTTCCTCGAATTTTTTTCTACTGGTGATGTCGAACAAGATTCCAACGAGCCTTATCATGCCTAGCCTGTTGTCTATGACGGGCATGCCTTTAATGTAAAAGTGCTTGGAATCATTGCTGGAAGAAACGGATTTTAAATCCATCTCGAATGCAATATTATTGTTGATGGATGAGGCGATCGCTGCCGATAGTTGCACACGATCCTTCTCGTCAAAAATATCGAGGAGGTCAGTAAGATCATTTGCAATATTGAAGTGGCTGCGATCTACCAGAGAGTACATTTGTTCAGACCAGACCATCTTGTCGAGGTTGAAGCTGTAAGACCATGTGCCGAACTGCGCGATGTCGGAGGCGTGCCTGAAAATGATCTCCCGTTCGAGGAGGATATCTTCTTTTTCTTTCATCCGCGTGACATCATTCTGTAGGGAAATGAAGTGGGTCAACTCCCCTTTATCATCGCGGATAGGAGAAATGGACAGTTGGTTAAAAAAGATGGAACCGTTTTTACGGTAATTTCTGAGAATCACTTCACAATGAGACCCTGTCCTGACAGATTCGCGCACGATGGATAATTCGGGCTGTTCGCGGTCATTGCGATAGAGGAAACGGCAGTTTTTTCCGAGAACCTCTTCTTTCTCGTAACCAGTATTGTCGGTGAAAGCGCGATTGACATAGATCATGGGATTATCGGGTTGTCGGGGATCGGTAAGAATGACGGGGGTAGTGATGAGGTCAAGTGCGCGACGGAGAAGGAGGTTTTGCTCGGATGTTTCGCGTTGGGCTTGCCTGATCTGGCTCTCTTTGAGTTCTCTCCCGATGACTTCGGGGAGGCGTTTGAGGTGGTTTTTGAGGATGAAGTCCTTGGCACCGCGCCTCATGGCTTCGACAGCGAGTTCCTCCCCGACATGCCCAGAGATCAGGATGAAAGGGGTATCGAGACCTTTGCCGATAAGAAAGTCCAAAGCGGAAAGCCCGTCGTAGGAAGGGAGATTGAAATCGCTGATGACGATGTCGTAGTGTTTGGAATCGAGGGCAGCCGTATATTCTTGTTCGTTCTCCACCCGATCAACATGGCAGACTAAGCCGCCTTGTCGCAGGAACAAGGCAAGCAAATCCGCGTCGTCGTGGGAGTCCTCGACGAGCAGCAATGAGATTGGTTGGGTGGTGGGCATGGCTGGTAGTGCGAACAGTTATTGGGCAGGCACCTTGTTGAGCAGGAGCCAAAAGATGCCCAAAGTTTTTATGGCTTGTGTGAAGTTATCGAAGTTGACGGGTTTGCGGATGAAAGCATTGACGCCAGATTGGTAAGCGCGGACGAGATCCATTTCGTCGTCAGAGGTAGTCATGATGACAACGGGAACAAACTTGGTGTGCTTATTTTTTCGGATGTGCTGCAAGACTTCTAGGCCGTCCACTTTTGGAAGCTTGAGGTCTAGCAAAACCAAGATTGGGACTTCTGAAATATTCCTGCCTTCAAATTTCCCTTTGCCTTCGATATAGTCTATGGCTTCATCGCCATCTTCCACGAGGGTGATGGGATTGATGATTCCGCTTTTTTTCAAGGAATTAGTGCATAGGTCGGAGTCATCGGGAGTATCTTCGACGAGCAGGATAGTCGGATAGTCGGGTGTAATTGCAAAAGTTGTCAGCTCTAGGCGGCGAGACCTTGATCTTTCCAGTAATTTGCTTCTTCGTTGTTGGCACGCAGG
>JAIFLJ010000252.1 GCA_020049135.1 bacterium
TTGGGCATCCCGGCTACACCTGTCCAGTTCGTTGACGATCTTGACTGACCACGGGCTGAACAAATTCCCGTAGGCCAGCGACGGCATCCAGCCTTTCACCGTTTCGATCATCACCGTCTTGCCGTTGTAATCCTCTACCGACATCGGCGTCGCACCCGTCAACGCCTTCGCCACCATCTCGGCGAGGCTCGTCTTGCCCACCCCAGGCGGCCCGTAAAGCAACACTTTCATCGTCCCGCCCCCTTCTTCGCCCCTCATCCTCACCGCTTTTGCCACCAGCGATTCGGCCACTTTGCGAGACGGCCCGATCAGGTCGTTGGGCGTCTTGGGCCGCCAGTTGTGCGGCGAAGCTGTGGTGTGATATTTTCCGTTCCGTTTTTCGATCAGCCTGTTCATGTCGTTCGTTTCCTTTCGTTGTTTCGGTTAAATGATTCCCGCTTGCCTAAAGCTGAAATAGCCGTTCGGGCAGGCGGGGCTTGACTGGCCCACGATCACATGGTCCACGAGCCCGATCTGGAGAATCTTCCCCGCCTCCGCAATCGTGCGGGTGACGCTTTGGTCTGCCTGCGAGGGAGTCGGATTGCCGCTGGGGTGGTTGTGCATGAGCGCGACGGCGTAAGCGCCCATCGCCACCGCCGCCCTGAAGACTTCTCTCGGGTGGCAGACGCTTTCGTTGATCGTGCCGAGGCTCACCAGCGAGTGGCCGATGGCTGCTAGGCGCGTGTTGAGCACCAGCGAGACGATCTGCTCTCGCTCGGGGTCATACCACGGCGAGCGCACCACTTTCTCCCGCCAGTAGGCAGCCGTCTGGTCGGGCGTGTCCACCCTGAACGACCCGCCGCTCTCGTTCAGCCGCTGCACTTTCACCTCGTAAGTCGAGAACTTGTATCTCATGAGTCCCTCCCGCAGATATTCTCCCACGGCCTGGCTTTCCCCAGCCAATCGGCGATCTCGTCCCATGCCCCCACGATCTCTTCGTGGATTTGTGCCGCTGAAACTGCCCACCAAAGGTGCGACGGGATTTCGTCCTCGATCCTCAAGACTTCCTCGCTCGAAAGGGTCGTGATGTCCAGATGCCGGGCTAGCGCGTATTCGATGTTTTTCATCGCCACCCCTCCCGGTTGATCCGCGTCTTGACCGTGTTGACCGATACCCCGAAGGCTTCCGCCGTCTGCTTCGGGCTCCTGCATTTCTGGTAAAACTTCCGCGCCGCTTTCCAGTCCGTTCCTTGCGTGCTTTCGCTCTCGCCACCCAGCTCGTGTTCCTCGACAGGGTATGCGTTCTGTTTCTCGAAAGCGTCGAACCGTTCGGGTTTCTTCTCCTCGGTTTTCGCTTTCTCGGCACTGCCCGTGATCTTCTCGACGGGCTCGCCTTTCATGACCGCTTGCACGATCTCGGCGATCAGGTTCACGGGGATTTCCGTCACTGTGAACACCGTCCCTTGCAGGTTCTCCCGCCCGAGCTTCTCTTTGAGGAACTTCAATGCCGCCCCTCTCGTCCTTCCCATGAAACGCCCCTCGTAGAGCGGTTCCCCTTTCTCTTCGCAAACGATGTAGTAGAGTTTGTCCATCGCATTATCCTTTCAGTGCTGGCAGGTTGTTGTTTGAAACCGCGCCTGTCGCCAGCGTGACGGGCGGGTTGAAAAAAATGTTCAGCATCGGAACCCCGAGGCTGATGACTTCCTCCACGACATAGTCGCCGTGCGGTATTGTCCACTGGATCCCAATCCCCAAACCACCACTGATGCCATTGGCGGCTTCCGCGCTCTTGATCTCGCCAGTGTTAAGAATGTAGGCCGTGTATCGCCCGCCTTCTTCTGTCCAGAAGTTGTCGGTGTTGTAGAGGTAGAAGAACCGCTTGTTGTGCCGCGCCTTCCACCGTTTCACTTGCTCCCGCACAGGGGCGGGGAGCGTTTCTAATGTGGTATTGTTGATCGGTGTTGTCATCGTGTTGCTAGTAACCATCCCCGTGCCAAGCGACAAAATCGCGGGATGCCCCAGAGGCGGATCGCCCTCATCTCTCTCGATTGAAACAACTTGATGGCGCGGATGGTTTCGGAAGTTTTTTTGTCGAGAAAAGAAAATCACCGCCTCCCGACCAGAGGAGAAACGGATCAGAACATCACCTCGTTCCCCTCGAACGACTTGCCGTTTTTTGTTCTCTTTTTTGAAATCGGCTCTCCCTTGGCACGCCATTTTTAGAGGCTCAAAAGTGGGACAGCACTGGCGGCGAAACGCCTTTTTTTGAGACGGTGCTGGCACGCCGTTACCCCCGTGCCAACAGCCCGAAAACCAGAACGAAAAACGGTAAGTCTCTTGATTTAAACAACTGTTTTTTTGTCAGTCTCCCGCCGAGAAACTCCCGTGCCAAGAGATTCTCTTTTTCTTCGATCTCGCTGTGCAAGTGGTGTCACACTTTAATTCTCGTGCCAACCAACCCTCTTTCGTTTGCGTTCCAACAAATAAATCGTCACTGGTGATACAGTCTTTTTTTTGTCAGCACCTTCCTCCAAGCTCCCTTGGCACGCGGCTTGTTACCTCTCACCCAGATGAACGAAACACACGATAACCAACGCGGGGATAACGGAGCCGTCCTCGACAAAATCCAAAAACTCCTCCGCCTCGCCGACCGCTCCAGAGGCGCGACCGAACACGAGGCGAAAGTCGCCCTCGCCAAAGCCGAAGAACTCATGACCCGACACAAGATTGATCTGGCTTCCCTCCGCATGAATGCGGGTGAGCACGCCGACATTCCCGTCGGCAAAGAAAAGGTAGAGCTACCCAAAACGCTCAACCCCGCCGACCTCCTCATCCTCTCGCTCCTGCAATCCCACTTCAATGTCAGGGTGGTGATCATGACGGTGCTCGGCCAAAAACACGCTGACCTGATCGGGTCTTCCGAAGACATCGCTTTCGCCTCCTACGCCTTCGGGTTCTTGAGGCAGACCTTTTTCCAATGCTGGAACGAGTTTAAAAAACTTCACGAAAAGCCAGACCGCAAGTCTTACTACCGCGGCCTCTACGACGGGATCAAGGAGGCCATCGAATCCGGCAAACGCCAGGCCGAAGCATCCGTTTCGGAGCAGGAACGCCAGTGCTACCAGATCGCGCTGGCCGACACGAAAACCGCCATCACCCGCTACATCGCCGAGCACTATCCGAAACTTCGCAACACCCGAGCCCGCCGCAGTTCCGTCAATTCCGAGAGCTACCATGCCGGGAAAGCCAGAGGGGCGAGCATCCGAGTGAACCGCCCGCTGGAGTAACCCCTTTCAACCCCCGTGGTGGGGGTGAAAACCAAACCAAAAACTAGGAGACACCATGAACACGACAATGACGACAACGCCAGCCAAGACTGGCATCAAGAAACTCAACCTCGGCGGGATTGCCCAGAAAACCGAGAAGGCGGGCAAAGAATATCCGCTCCTGCCTGATCCCGATGAAAAGGGAATAGGGGTCAGGCTACAAATCTTGACAGATGAGAGGCTCGGGATTGGAAGAAACTGCGCGAAAGTGAAGGGTGTAAGGTGTTCATCGCACTGGAGAAATGGGAAAAGACGGGTGATGAACATGAACTGGATCGAGGAAAAGCTGTGGATGAAGAGCGCGGCGAATGTGAGCCAGCAGATTAGGCGCGAGCAAAAGAAGATGCGGTGCTGAAAATGAATCTTGCAAGACGGATGTTTGTCAGAATTTATAGCCTGACCTCTATTTCATTACAGTAGCGTCCCATAAGCACATAAAATCAGGCCATGGAAGGCTGAATACCAAGGGGTTCTTAGCGGCTGGCTCGAATTTGCTTTATCATTTGTTTCTTCGATTTTCGCTTCCCCCTGTGCGGATGCTGTCCCACAGCTTCTGTGAGAAACCCCCGCAGGAACACTTGGTGCGGAGCAGAGAGGAGTTTGAAGCAGCACCCTGCTGTCCCATAGCGTTTTAAAAGTGCCAAGAGGTCGTGCTGTTCCAAAATTCCTGTGGGACGCTACTGATTTCATTAAATTCTTTTTTAATTTATATTTTTTTATTGTTTTTCACCTCATGTAGGGTTAATAGAGATGCCCTACAAGGGGATTCGTAATGAAAGAATCTGAAAGTCTTATATCAGTTTTGACACGTGTTGCTGGTGGCTGGATGTCAAGGGTGGGAGCAAAAGAGGGCGGACAATACAAGGGGATCATCGGAAATCCTATGAGCGATTTGTCTGCACTGGACGGTGCCCAATCTTTCTCCGACACATGTGCCGTTAAGGCTCAAGAAGTGATCCTTCAACAGTTTTTTTGTCGGGATTTTGATGAGTCTGCATTGAGAGATATGGCTACTCAAAAAGGCTGGTATACACCAGGAGGCGGAACACCTTTAATGCACATGGGTCGTCTCTTGGAAGAGGCAGGGATTCCGATTTCGCAAAAGATAAACGCTTCTGGAATAGACCTTTTCAAAGCACTTTCAGAAGGAAAAAAAGTTATAGTTGGTGTAGACGGAAATGAGCTTCGCAACCACGGTTCTTTGTTTGAGAAGCTTGAAGAGTTTTTTATTGGGCCTAATCCTGATCATGCTGTTCTTGTGTCCGGACTTGATTGCCGTAATAAAGACGACATTGGTGTATTTATTACAGATCCAGCCACCAACAATACCGTGCGATACTCGATGAGCACATTTTTCGATGCTTGGAGAGATTCTGCTTGTTTTATGGTTCAGACAAATGTTCCAGCACCAGAATGGTGCGAGGGCATGAGCGGATTCGATTATAGTGCTGGGCATTTATCTGACATAGAAGGTGTGTCCTACGATGTATTCGACAAGGAGTTTTCTGCTTTGTTTTCCTCTTCTTATTACACTAGTTCATTTGATTTAATGGAACTTGTTTCAGTAATGCCAAAATCCTACATCGAAGTTCTTTCCCTTGCTGTAGATGATACAGAGTATGAACTTCCGGATGGTTGGGAGACGGCATGTCTTACAGATAAGGATTGGCTTGCGGATGTAACATCATCCTTCGCGGATGCCCCAGCGTTAGATGTTGATGGACACACGCTGAATGAAATTGCATCAGAGCTTTTAAAGTTGATGTCGGAGTGTTAATATATAAATCCAAAACCAAGAAAGGAAATTGCATATGATACAAACAAAAAAAACTAAAAGGATTTTGTTTTTCCCCTTAACTCTCATTATTTTTTATGGAGGGTTAAACAGCTTTTCAAGTTTAGAAGCCGGAGTTGCTGATACTGTGGCTAAAACTGGAAAAACATGGTTTGATGATGCTATTAAAATCCTTTCAAAGGAGAAAAAGACTAACCCTTGGGAGGTTTTAGAAACTACACCAGATAAAACAAAAACATCTGTGACAAAAGCGCAAGATTTTCTTAAAAGAACAGAAAAGCTGCAAACTCCTGCTGCAGAAATTAACCCTGTATACCCACCCATTCCTCGGATTAAGATACCAAAATCATTAAATAGGATACAGAAGCACTCAAATAACGATGAATCCAGCCAAGACTCCGATTTTCAATACTATACTAACGAGGATGGAGGGATCAACATTCATACTCGTTCAGGGGAATTCGTTGGCTGTATTTTTAAATCGGCCTCAGGTGGTTTTGACGTCTATGATAGGAACGGAATGTTTGTTAAGCATGTTGATGGAAAATAAAAGGGAAGACCATCTGAACCTAGATATTTTCCCTATTTCTAGGAAATGGGGTCAGGCTACAATCATGACAGGATTGGGATTGGCTGATAGCGGTGGTGGTCATGCCGCGTAGCATTCGCATCGAGTATCTAGGAGCATTTTATCACATCATGGTGCGGGGCAACCGGCGCGAGAGGGGGATTATTGTCGGAGGAATACTAGAATTTTCCGCACAGAAACCCCCGCCTGAACGCCGGTGAGATGTCAGGAATGTTTTCTGCATCCACTTGCTCGTGCCAATCGCGCCACGCTTTCTCCATCGCTCCTTCCGTGTCGCCTGACCGCTCCACCATCGCCACGATCCGCTCGACCGTCCCCAGTTCAAGCTGCTTCCCCGTGAGCCGCAAGACACGCCAGCCAAGCAGAGCCGCTTCCAGATACTTTTCGCAATCCTGCTCGAAACCACTGCCCCTGCTGTGCCTGCCGCCTGACCAGATGCCCCCTTCGATCTCGATGAGGGTTCGGCTTGGGAGGTGAGCGAAATCCGCCCGCCATTTTCTGTCGCAGAACCGATATTCCCGTTCCAAATCTGAACCCCCGGCGCACTTCCAAACGATCCAAAACTTGGCTTCCAAACGGGAAGCGCGAGTGACGCAAGGTTTCGCGCCGTAGTGGGAAGCAAGTGGGAAATTTCCCACCCTACTTCCCACTTTTTTGAGCCTTGATTTCATGCCTTAAAAAAACCCTTTTTACCTATGAAAACCGCCTTAAAAACGCCTCGTGAAAAACCTTGAAAAACGCCCGTTTATGTGGGAAGTGAAAAAATCGAGTCCTCACATAGAAAAGGCATGGGGGGCGACATCCACGTCGTAAGTCGTTGATTAACAAAAGATTCCTTCATTTTGTTGAACCCCCGTTTGAACCTCCAAGCGAACCCCTGAGCCTGTTTTTCTCCTCTCATAGCTCGTTGTAGAGGTTGACGAACCATTGCAGTTCTTTCTTCAAAATCCGTCTGGCATCGGGGTTCCAAGTTTTAAGCGGGTCTTGGTTGATGCGGCGGTTATACCAGAGGCGGAACCCGTCCAGAAACCTGCAATACCGCACCCACGGCTTGTCGCGGATTTGCTCGGGCGTGAGTTCCTTGGGCTGGGGCTTGGGAAGAATCCCCGTGGCGATGTAGGCTTGGCGGAGGGTAGAGCCATCTGTCAAAAACGACGCTTCCGTTTCGCATTTGCCGATAACCTTGTTTTTTTTCAAATTGGACACACCTGTGTCCAATTTGCCAACTGCTTTGGCTAGCCCAATGTAGCGGCGTGCCGTCCTGTCGCAAATCTCTGGCAGGTTCTCGTCCAGCCACCCGAGCCAGCTCCCGTGACCGAGGCTTTCCTTTTGCCGCAGGAGGAGCGTGCCACACTCGATGGCCTTGGCGACTGCGTTGGACGCGTGCCCCTTGGCTTCCTCGGCCAGCTTGACGGATTCCTCGTAGGCCTCGCGGATTTGTGCCGCGAGATTCAGTTCAGCCAGTTCTTTGCTCATACCCTTCCTTTCGTGTCAACTTGTTGGTTTGTTTTGCGCCTGCGGTGGTGATGTTGGGCGGCGCGATCCCGATAAGTTTCCCTCGCTTCCGTGGACTTCATGCTGCGGGACGGTTTGAGGCCGAAGGTTTCGCACCACTGAACGGCGATCTTGGAGAAAGCCTGCTTGGTGACCCCGTGGCGTTTGGCCAGCTCCGTCGCGCTCCGGCCTTCCAGCGACAAAATACCGGTGGCGTAACAGATCGCATCGAAAACCATGCGCGGGTTTTCGACCCCGCAGAGGCGGGAGCAGAACGAGGCGAGCGCGTCGGCGGTGTCGGGCTGGGGCGTAGGGGCTGTTTCCATGTCGGGTTCATCCACCAAGGCGGCGATGTCAACCTGTTCGGAAGCCAGAGGAGAATCGGCCAGATCTTGGTCGCTCATGCCGGCCCCGAGCTTGGCGATCATCGGTTTGAGCAGACCTTCGGCTTGGAGCCGTTTGCGTTCCTCTGGGGGCAGAGATTCGATCCAGCCCTTCACCCCGGGTGACTCCCAAGCGAGCTGGTATTCTCGGTCGTGCGCTGCTTGTCTGGGGGTGTAGTCGTTGGTCATGGCGACCTCCTCGGGTTAGTCTCGCGCGGGAAGATTTGTTTTTGGGATAGACCGTGAATGGTCTTGCGCGCGGGGGACTTTGCCCTTGCCGCATGGGAGACTGCCAATGCGTCTGGCTTGGCGAAGTCATAGGCTTGCGCGGGCGAATCTTGGCTATCCGCAGGCAAGCCAACACCACTGACTATTTGGCGTAAGCATTGGCATGGATGTGTGAGTCTCCCATGCGGTCTTTTTCTTCTTCCCCCCGCACAGCGGCTGCTGAAACTGCTGCAAACCCGTTTATTATAAGAATAATAAACTGGGGTTTCAGCAATTTCAGCAACGCCGCTTAAGTATTGTTGCGTTGCAGCGGTTTCAGCAGTTGCAGCAATTGCAGCAGACATCATTAAATGTTTACCTGACCAAACAAGATGCGAAAAAACGGGTTTCTCGCGCATTTCAGCAACGAACCTTAACTGTCGGCTATGATGAAAAGAGTGGGGGTTCATAGGGGTCATTCGTTCAAAAACACGCGGTTCAAGACAGGCCCTTTCCATCGGATCAAGATGGGGTCGGTCGCGCCAAATACACGGGTGGTTGAATCAAGCAGATATGCGCCAGTATCCCCGTGCGGCGCGATGGAAACGAGGGTGTCCAAGTCACGGTCAGGCACTGGCAGGCACAACTCATCGCCTATGGCCAAGGAGGCACCTGAGTGCCTCACGATTTCATCGACGATACATGCGTGACACCAAGTGATTTTATAGATGGGGTCGAGCACGATGAGGCCGTATTGCCCACGCAACCCAGAGAAGATTTCCGGTGTGATATTGTCGCCGTTGCCGCACAGGTTCCACAGGCTGCAACCAGACAAGTCCGTGACTCCTTTGGCTTTGGCAATGGCGATCATGCGCTGGCGGACAACGAACTCCTGAGCGACGAGGTTCATGTAGAGAACAGGAACCTTGAGTGTAGGGAATCCGATCCACGGGGAACCGCTGGCGACCGAGATGCACAGGTCTAACAGGATGTTCGACGCCTCTTGCGCGATCACGGCGAGATGCCCGCCCCGGTGCAAAAGGTTGTTGACGATCGGAACAGGCGAGAGAGACGGCGACCTTTGGGCGAGGTATCTGGCCCCGCTCCAGAGTTTGCTTTCTTGGCTAAAAAGGATTGATTTGCGCCTGTATGCCGAATCGAAGATGCGCAAGGCGACCGGGGTTTCGACGCGGCATTGCTGACGGATGAAAGCGAGGACTTCGCTCTGCTCGTTGGAAAACGGGCGGGATCTGTCGGGCCAATGCGAGAGAGGTGGCATGAGTTCGAGCAATGGCCAGAACAGGCGGTAAGGGCTGGATCCTGTCAGAACCCAGCGTCCATCTTTGGTTAAGAATTTTTTTCGGCTAGGATGAGGTTTCATAGTTATCTGTCCTGAGGTTCGGAGATGTTTTGTGCGGTGCTTGAGACGGCGGATCGGGTCGCGAGCTTCTTGACCCAGTTCCAGAGTGTCCGTTCGGAGACCTTGAACTTTTCGGCCATCGCCGGGGCGTGTTCGCGAGTGAGTTTCCCCTCGGGCAAGAGTGCCAAGGCGGCTTGGAACTCGCCTGTGGTCAGCGGGGTGGGCTTGAGCGTGTAGATGGAGCCTTTAGGTCTGCTCTTCTCCTCGGGCTGGGGCGGCTCTTCGCACTGAACCCAATGGATGCCCGAACACGGGCTGTGCTGGAGAAAGATGGACTCGGCGGGCTCTCCTGCGGGCGTGAGCAAGCCCGCCCGTTTGCGCCGCTTGGTCATCGTCCATTGGAAGGTCGGCGGCATCCCCTCGGGCGTCTTGCACCGCGTCAGCACGGCCGTTTCGCGCGACCAGTTGACCAGTGCGGAACTGCCCAGCCCACTGTAAGCCAAGTCGCTGGCCGTCCAGTGTGCCGAGGCTTTGCCGTCTTTGGCGGGCTTGCCTGTGTGGTGCAGGAGCACCCATGCAACGCCCGTGCGCTTGGCGATAGCGTTGAGCAAGACGCAACAGAAGTCAGCCACGACTTTCTGGAGCGAGAGGTCGTCGCCGATGTAGTTGAGCAGGGGGTCGCACCAGATCAGGTCGGGCCGGTGCTTGAGGATCAGCCGTTCGGCCAGCAGAGCGAACTCGGCACCGACCCGTGTGGTGTCGCGGTAGATGACCACATTCTTGCCGAGCAGGGCGGCAGTGCAAGGAATGCCAGAGGAAGCCATGCCACGGGTCACGCCCTGGAACATCTCGGCCAGATCGCCGATGTCGTTCTCGGCTTGGATCAGGAGCGACTTGAGCGGGCGCACGGGGGCGATGTTGAAGGCGGGCAAGCCTAGCGCCCACGAGAGCATGAGTTGCATGCACAGGGACGATTTACCGATGCCGGATTGCCCGACGATCACCAGCGAACCGCGCTTGCAGAGCCAGCGCTTGCCCAGAAGCGTGTTGGGGTCGTTGTCCGTGTCGTAACACCCGAGCGTTTCAAGCGGCATCGGGTCGAGGCTCTCGTCCTCGGCTTGCGCCTCCCACTCCTCCCACGAATTCGCGCCCAGCCCGAGCGCCAAAAGCTTCTGCTGGCGCGGTGTGCCGTCCACCGTGCGCCAGCCGTCTGGGCAACGGGAGAAGCGCGAGGGGTTCTTGTTTTGCTTGTCTAGGAAGAGGTCGGAAAACAATGACCAGACGACCTCGACACGGCGTTTGTATTCGGTCGCGTCGGGAGCTTCAACGCGAACCCAGGCGTGGAGGCTTTTGTTGCCTGAATCAATCAGGGCGGAGACGGGCAGGCCGCTGGAGAGGATCGCCCCGAGCTGTTTTTCTTTCGGGATCGGCTGGTCTTGGCCGTCCTTATCGAACTCGACGAGGCAATGTCGGAACGAGGTGACATCGTCGTTTTTGGAACCGTCTTGGCGCAGGGGGTTGATGCGGATGTAAAGGCCGAGTTTGCCCGTGTAAACCTTGTCAATCCCGCCCCGGTCTCGGGCGTGTTCGATCCATCTCGTTGCCGTGAGCGTGGTGCCGCCTCGTGGCACGGGATGGCCGTCATCGTCCTCGAAAGCGTGCGAGACACTGACGAACTCGCCTGGCTTGAAACAGGCGTTCATGAGCGGGATAAACCCGCCGTCCACAGGGGAAGGCAACGGTTGCGGGGAAGAGGAGGGCGCAGAGTGTCGGGATCGTGAGGGTGGCGGAGGCAGATGCGGCTGGTGAACGGGTCGTGCTGGCTCTCGCTGGGAAACGGTGAAAACCGAACGGAGCGAGGTGCGGATCTCGGTTTCAGTCAAGCCATCGGCCAGTCCTCGGGCGAGCAGGACAGACAACACATCGGAAGGTTGGAACCCCGCATCGCGGCACTGGCAAGCGGCGTGGAACAGCTCGGCGTTACGCTGGCCTTCGGGTGCCCCAGAGGCCAGATAATCCCGAGTCCTTTGCGGCAATCGGTCGAACGGATCGGGGGCTTTGGAGGTGTAGGTGAAACGGGAGGGTGCATGTCCCGTTTCAGGGTGCATGTTTCCTTCATGCACCCCCGTTTCATGGGACGATGCACCCGTTACATGCGTTTCATGTCCCGTTTTATTCGATGATTCACCCTGACATTCACCCTGAGACGGTGATTCACCCTGACATTCACCCTGAGGTTGACGAGCCCACCGTTTTGCTCTTGTCCGGACAGTTTCAAGATTAACCCCAAACTTCTCAGCCGTCTCCTTGTAGCTCCGAGTCTGGAGGTAGAACGCCTTTACCTCCGACCAATCCAAATCCAAGGGTCTCATGCCACACCCGCTTTCCTCGCGCCTAACCGCATTTCCAGAAACGCGCTGGCTTCCTCGAAGCTGGCCAGCTCGGGTTGCTCGTAACCGAACCGCTTGAGTTGCCGGACTTGTTTGGGTGTCGCCAGACCCATTCTGCTGCGCATGAACACGCGATCCAGAATCCGGCACGCCTGCCCTTTGCAAGTGACCGTCTCGGCATCCATCCCGAACTTGGCGAGAACTTGCGCTTGCTTGGGTGTTACGGGGTCGCCGTGCCATTCCATCGTCGGCACGAACTCCGCAAGCGAAAGGTCGTTGATCGTCAGCGCAAGCTCAAGTGCGTCGAATGTCCCGCCGCGCCGTTGCGTGTTCTGTTCCAGCCGTTTCCGCAATTTGGCCGTGCGATCTGCCTCGACGGATTCCTTGGCCTCTTCGAGGTCGCCGTCCTCGCCGATTTTGGCGGTGATCCGCTCGGCTTCCTCGTCGCTCTCGGCGATCAGGTGCGCGGGGCGAACGAGGTTGTGCTCGTGCGAAAGCCAGAGGAAATCCAGCAGGAGCAAGTGATCTTTGCCTGGATGAATGCGTGTGCCTCGCCCCACGATCTGCGAGTAGAGGCTCCTGATTTTGGTCGGGCGCAAGCAAACCACGCAATCAATTGAAGGCTCGTCGTAACCTTCCGTGAGCAGCATGGCGTTGGTGATGAGCCGCGTTTGGTTCCGGGCGAAGCGGTCGAGCGTTTGCCCCCGTTCTTTGCTCTGCCCGTCCACATGCTCGGCGGCGATCCCGCGCTCCCTGCACAACCGCGCAAACTCTTGGCTCATCGAAATGAGCGGCAGGAAGACGAGCGTTTTGCGCTCGCGATAGTCGCGGGCGATGACATCGGCGATCTGCGCGAGGTAGGGCTGGATGGCGTGACCGAGATCGCCCGCGTTGTAGTCCCCCGCCGTCGTCCTGACCGAGCGCAAGTCCAGCCCGAGCGGGACGGTCTTGACACGGATGGGCGAGAGGTAGCCTTGTTTGACCAAGTCCAGCAAGGAAACCTCGCAAGCGATGTTCTGGAAATAGCGGGCGAGGCTTTTCTTGTCTCCCCGATCAGGGGTCGCCGTCACCCCCAAAACAAACGAGTTGCGGTCGAAATGCGATAGCACCGACTGGTAGCTGTCGCTGATGAGGTGATGCGATTCGTCAACGACCACCAGACCGAAATGATCCGGGTTCCATTTTTCACGACGCTGTTTGCGGCAGAGCGTCTGGACGCTGGCAACAACAACAGGAGAATCGTGGCTGGCGTTGCACTCGCCCATCTCCACTTCGGCAACGAGCCCCGTCGCCCGCTCGATCTTGTCCACCGCCTGCGCGATGAGTTCCTCCCGGTGCGCCAGCACCAGCGTTTTCCTTGGCTGGTAATGCTCGGAGAGCTTGGCAAAAATAATCGTTTTGCCACTGCCTGTTGGAAGCACCGCGAGTTGTTTGTCGTATTCGGCGAAACCACGAGTAATGGCCTCCACCGCCTCTTGTTGGTAAGGGCGCAGGTTCATGGGCGCATCCTCCAGAACGCCAGCAGTTGCCTCGCGACATCCGCGAAAAGCCAGATGCCGCAAACCGCAAAACCGCCCAGCATGAGCCAGCCAAAAGTTTCCAAACATCGGGCGAAGCGTGCGCCTGTATTCCCGCTCCAGAGGATCGGGTCTCGTTCGTATCGGAGGGGGGCGGGTGACAAGTCCCCCCGCCCCGTCTCACGGTCAAAAGGGTTTGTCATCATCGCTGACCTCCTTTCCTTTCGACTTCTCGGGGGTAGGGATCAGCCACGCCGCAACCTTGTTGCGATTGCGCCCATTCCACTCCTCGACCGAAAGCCGTGCTTTGGCTTGCCGACCGATCAGGTCGTCGGCTTCGACATTCACCTCTTGGTCGGCAATAACCGTCTCACCCGTGGCGGCGCGGAACGCGTCGATCTTCCAAGTCGCCGACGGAACGAAGACGAGTGAGTCGTAGAGGATCGCTCCGTCGGGGATAACTTTGAGTTTGAGGTCGATCATGGGGTTTTCGGCCTTGCTCATGGCTTCCGCCGCGTTGATAACTTCCACGAGATAATCGCCCGGCTCGACAAAGTCCGGCCTGCTCGTGGGTTGGCTCGCTGTATATGATGGCATAAAATTACTCCTTTGAATTTTGTTGGTTTTTCTCGCTCACCGCTTGCAGGAACTTCGCTGGGTTCGACAACACCCGCTTGGCGTAATCCTCGCCCACATCCGCGAACGATCCGTCCGCTTTGATCTGTCCCCTGTGGATGAGGAACTCCCTGATAGCGGGGGCGTTCTCGTGCGCCGCCATGATCTCGCCGAACTGTTCGGACGCTGTTTTCTGGGGGGATCTCTTGGCAGGAATCGCCCCGCCAAAGATCGGAGCCAGCGATTCGATGGAGAACGGGAGTTTGTCCGCCAGCCCGTGCCTGTTCTTCGCGTCGTAAGCTGCGCTGTGAGTCGTGTAGATCACCCGCTCTTTTCCGCCCACCGCCCGTTTCTTCCCGCTCTCGCCTTCTGCAACTCTGGTCAAATAAGTCGCAAACAGGAGCGTGTCGCACCACTCTTTGATCAAAGGCGCGACTTGTTTGCTCATCTTCAATTCAAAGCGGTCGTAGGCTCCCGCCTGCTCCGGCGATTCGAACTTTTTAACGGTCGAGTGCGCCAGAAAGACGATGTGCATCCCCTTTGCAAGAAGACCGTCCAGACTCACCAAGAACTTTTGGAACTCCTCAGCAACGAGCGTGAACCCTTTACCGTAGCCGAAATCTTCGATGCTCTCTTTGTTCGCTTTCTTGCAAACATACTCGGCGCACTTGCGCTCCAGCCAGTCCGCCGTGTCCACTACCAATGACTTGAACTCGTGCTCGCCAGTCGCCAGTTGTTGAACCGCTTTGTTGATCTCCTCCCATGTCTCCGCCCCGTCCAGCCTCACGACATCCAGATGATGGGTGCCTCCCTCGGTGTCCAAAAAGACTGGGTTGGGTAACTGTCCTGCCAGAGTGGACTTCCCGACTCCCTCCGGCCCGTAGATCGCGACCTTCTGCGGTCGCGCGATTTTGCCTCGTTGTAGGCTGAGGCCGCCTTTGCTTTCTTCTCGCATCATCTCCTCCGTTTTCGTTGTTTCGTCCGGTGGAGAAACGCCTCCACGCGCCGTTCACAGGCGGCCCGTGTCAACCTCGGAGGCTCCATGCCCAGAGGTGAAAACGGCTTTTCGCCCGTGCGGGGAGCGTTATAAGGGTGGGTTCAAAAATCGCTTGGAGGCGGAAATCAAAATCCTGCTGTGGGTTGCATAAAGTTGCATTTACCCCTCATTTGCTTGCAGATTTTGGCGGAGATTTTTCTTCCCATGTTTTAAAAACAGGGGCATGACCGCCCCAAAAACAAAACGGGCGGCAGGTTTTTAATTCCGCCGCCCGTTTTCTTATCTCTCTGATCTATCTCTCGTTCAGACGAGTTTGATCTGGTTGAGCTTGGCTCTGACTTCGTCGTTATCTATCCAGCGCACCACCCATTCGGGTCTCGTCCGCCCCATGCAAAAAGGGGCACCCGCATTTTTCAACGCTTTCACATATCTGAAAGAAACGCCCATCACCCCGGCCAGCTCTTCCATCGTGAACATATGAAACGGCTCAGCGCATGGGTTGGCAGAAATGGCTTTGTTTCTCTTCATCTCCGCGACACTTTGCGTGGAAAACGGAAACATGACAAGTCTTTTTATATGCTACTTATTCGCTAACGGCTTCATCGCCCGTTTCTTCCTTCTCCAACTTATTGTAAGAGAGCGGCATCTGTTCTTCCTTCCACCGTTCTTTCCCGATCAGGAAATCTTCTCTAAATACTCTCAAAGCCATTTTCCGAGCCCGTTCCCAAGACGGGCGTTTGCCGTAAAGCGGTTCGCCTTTGGCTTGGATGGTCAGGATCGTGGCCTCGCGCAGTTTCATGCTGTGCAGTAACCTGAGCGCCCCGAGCATGTTGAGGTCGTCCCGGCGGTTGCGCCCCCTTTGCTCCTTGGCTTCCCGTTTCCTGGCTGCCTTGATCCACACCTCAAACTCGCCCATCAACCGCTTGTCGCTCGCGGACCAGTTGATGCGGAAGGTCACCGTTTGGACATCTTCCTGCTTGGACGGCGGCACGGGCGGCGTGTCGGCTCCCACCTCCTGCAAAGCCACCGATTCTTTGGTGTTCTCCTTCGACCATCGCGCCCTGAGCGTTTGCGGCAAATCCATCCATGAGGTCTCCATCCGTTCGCGCAGTTCGATGAGCATCTTGGCTCCGACGCAACCTAGCCAAGCGTCGGGGTCAGACTGAAAACGGGCGAATTCGGGAGAAGCCTCGTCTGCGGGGGGCTCGGGCCGCTTGTGTCGGAGAATTTCCCATTCCCGCGCGTATTCCCAAGCGAAACAGGCTTCCAGTTGCTCGACGGGCACTTTGGAAAAGTCCCACTCGGAGCGGGGGAGCTTCTTCGCCCTCGCTTGACGGACGGTCTTCTCGGTAGCCTGATCCATATACCTGTAAAGCTACCACAGTTTCGACCGTTACGCAAGAGGGACTTGCCCTTTTCTAAAACTTGAAAACAGACCCGACAACCCCGTTTCCCTCTTTTCCTCCCTCATTTTTCATTGACCAAACCGCCGCCTGCCCGCAAACATTCCATCATCGTATGAGTGCCAAAATCATCGCTTTTCTCAACTTCAAAGGCGGGGTCGGCAAGACCGCCAACGCCGTCAACATCGCCGCGTGCTTGGCGCTCCAGCGCAAACGCCGCGTGCTGGTCGTTGACCTCGACCCGCAGTGCAACTCCACTTGCTGGCTTCTCTCGCCTGACCGTTACAGAAAGTTCACGGACTTGACTCGCAAAACCGCCGACATCCAAACCACGACCCACCAGATTTACGAGGACTGCATCAAGGGCACTTCGCTTTTCAAGATCGAACAGGCGATCATCCGGGGGGTTCCTCACGACGGGAACGGCACGGAGCTTTTGCCCAAGCTCGACCTTCTTCCAGGTGCTACCGACCTTTACGACATCGAGTTCACCGCCCCGCACAACGCGCTCAACCGTTTCCGCCCGTGCCTGATAAAAGCGCTCAAGCCTGTCATCAACGATTACGATTACATCTTTTTGGATTGCCCGCCCAACCTCTACCATGTCGCCCAGACCGCCGTGCTGGCCGCGCACCACATCGTCGTCCCTTACAACCCCGATTTCCTCGCGCTCTCCGGGCTCCATGTCCTCTGCCGCCAACTGCGCAAGCTCGACGAATCTTTCCAAGCGTGGCGTCCTGGGATGACGCGCAATCAGGTCTGCGCCATCACCGTCAACCGCATAGATGGGCGGGTGGGCTGCATGAAAACGGCGGTGGCCGAACTCCGCCAACTGCTCGACGGGCTCAAAGATCTCAAGCTCGTCCATCCCAAGTGCGAACTGCTCGACCCGCCCGTGCGCCAAGACGCGGGCATTTCGGGCTCCACTTCGGAGCATCTTCCTGTTATTTTGCACACACCCCAATCTATCGGCTCGGACGACTACACGGAACTGACCCGCGCTTTCGTCCGCCATTTCGAGGAGGTTTTACTATGAGCTACCAAACATTCGCCGACCGCCTAATCGCTTTGGGCAACAACCTACACAAGCACGCCGACAAGCTTTCGGGGACAGCACCCGCCAAGGCCGTGAAGTCCATGAACGATAACGCCGAGAAACTCGAAAAAATGATCGAGTTTGCGCGGGGCATCGAGTCGCCCGAAGGTCTCGCCCTAGGCGAACTGCTCGAAAAACACGCAGGCGTTGTCGACCCCAAAACCGTCCGCTCTCTCGCTACCAAGCTCGGCATCAAACTCTCCAGTAACGCCAAAGCGTCGGCAGGCGAAACGCGCAACGCATTCGTCTCCGCTTGCGTCGCGGGCGGGCTTGCCAAGAACGCCGCCGCTCTGGTGGAAGCCTTCGTCTCGACCCACCGCTCGCCCAAGCCCGACACTTCCACCGCCGAAAAGCTCCGCGCCGAAGTCCGCCGGCTCGGTGCCCTCTCCTCCGAGGCGATCATGATGGAACTCGAATCGAAAAAATACACCCTCGCCCAAGTCAAAGCCCTTGCGGAGAATGTGGGACTGGTCGTCGGTAAAAATGAGAAGAAACCAGCCATTCTCCCGAACTTGGTTCACCATATCAGGAGGTCTTTCGAGAACACGAGGAACTCATGAAGCGAGCCGCCCCCAGCAAAGCTGATTCCACCGCGAACCTCGGCTTCGCGGCCAAGCTCTGGTTCACTACCTACAAGCTGTGCAACAAGTTGGACGCTCCGTGAACACTACTCCCTACCACGCCAAATACTTCGCCCATGAGCTGACCAAGCGCTGCTCGTCGGACAACCTTGAAAAACTGGCGGGAGCTGTGGCAGGCGCACAGGTTGACCTGAATCCGCATCAGGTGGACGCTGCATTGTTTGCTTTCAATTCTCCGCTCTCCAAGGGTGCTCTACTCGCCGATGAAGTAGGTCTCGGCAAGACCATCGAAGCCGGCCTTGTCCTCGCGCAAAAGTGGGCGGAGCGGAAACGCCGCATCTTGGTCATCGTTCCCGCCAACCTTCGCAAACAGTGGTATCAAGAACTCAATGAGAAGTTTTTCCTGCCCTGCCAAATTCTCGAAACCAAGTCCTACAATGCGGCGGTGAAGGTGGGAAACTTCCGCCCGCTTGAGACCAAGGAGACCATCGTCATCTGCTCCTACCAGTTCGCCCGCAACAAAGCCTCCGATGTCGCGAACACGCCGTGGGATCTCGTGGTGATGGACGAGGCACATCGCTTGCGAAATGTTTACAAGCCGTCCAATGTCATCGCCAACACCCTCAAGCTCGCGCTCACTGGCAAGCACAAGCTCTTGCTTACGGCCACGCCACTTCAAAACTCGCTCCTCGAATTGTTCGGTCTCGTCAGCTTTATTGACGAGCACACTTTCGGCGACCTCAAGAGTTTCCGCGACCAGTTCGCCAATCTCAGTCAGGAACAGGTTTTCCAGACGCTCAAGGCGCGGCTCCAGCCGATCTGCCATCGCACGCTGCGGCGACAAGTCACCTCTTATATCCCGTTCACCAAGCGCCACCCGATTTTGGAGGAGTTCACCCCCGAGGAAGGGGAAGACCGTCTCTACCAACTCGTGACCGATTATCTCCGCCGCGACAATCTTCAGGCGTTGCCCGCCAGCCAGCGTTCGCTCATGACGCTCGTGCTGCGCAAGCTTCTCGCATCTTCTACCTTTGCCATCGCGGGAGCACTCGAATCCATCTCCAATCGCCTCAAGGCGAAGCTCCAGAAAAAGGAGCCTTCAGAATCGCTCGAAGATGAACTCGACAAGGATTACGAGGCTCTCGACGAAACCGCCGAGGAATGGGGCGAAGACGGTCCAGCCGAACCACTGTCCGATGCCGACCGCACCGCCATCGAAGCGGAGGTCGCCGACCTCGACAGTTTCGCTCATCTCGCCGTTTCTATCAGCCACAATGCGAAAGGCAAAGCTCTCGTCAAGGCTCTCGCCATTGCCTTCGCCAAGGCTCGCGAACTGGGTGCTGCGGAGAAGGCTATCATCTTCACCGAGTCGCGCAAAACGCAGAGCTATCTCCTGCGCGTGCTGGCCGACAGTGAGTTCAAGGACGGCATCGTCCTGTTCAACGGGTCGAACACCGACGACCGATCAAAGGCGATTTATGCCGCGTGGCAGGACAAGCACGCTGGCACCGACCGCATCAGCGGCTCCAAGTCCGCCGACATGCGGTCCGCACTTGTGGATTATTTCAGGAATGTGGGCCGCATTATGATCGCCACAGAGGCGGGCGCAGAGGGCATCAATCTCCAGTTCTGCTCCCTCGTGGTGAACTACGACCTGCCGTGGAATCCCCAACGCATCGAACAGCGCATCGGTCGCTGCCACCGTTACGGACAGAAGCACGATGTGGTGGTGGTCAATTTTCTCAATCGCAAGAACGCCGCCGACCAACGGGTTTACGAACTCCTCTCGGAAAAGTTTCAGCTCTTCGAGGGCGTCTTCGGCGCGAGTGACGAGGTGCTCGGCGCGATTGAAAGCGGCGTGGACTTCGAGAAACGCATCAACGACATCTACCAACGATGCCGCAAGCACGAGGAAATCAAAGTCGCGTTTGACCAACTCCAGCTCGAACTCAGCTTGGAGATCAACGAGTCCATGACCCTGACGCGCCGCAAACTGCTGGAAAACTTCGATGATGAGGTTCGTGAAAAGCTCAAGGTGCGTGCCGACGCCTCCGTCGCCTCGCTGAATCGCATCGAACGCCAACTCATGTGGCTCACCGTCCACGAACTGCACGGCCACGCCGAATTTCCCAACGATTCCTCCTTCCTCCTTCACACTTCCCCCTTTCCCGGCATCCCGCTGGGCCTTTACGAATTCCCTCGCCGTTCCGGTGAAGCACACCTTTACCGACTAAACCATCCTCTCGCCGAAGCCGTGATCGCACAGGCAAAATCACGAGAACTGCCCGTGCAGGAAGTCCGCTTCGACTACGGCGACCACGACGGCATCATCAGCATTTTGAAGCCGCTGGTGGGCAAATCCGGCTGGCTCACCCTGACCAGCTTCACCGTCGAATCTCTCGATCAGTCCGAGGATCATCTGATCTTCGGTGCTCTCACCGATGACGGAACCCCGCTCGACGACGACTGCGCTGCACGCCTGTTCACCCTGCCAGGAAAAGTCATCGGCTCCTGCCTGAGCATCGCCCCCAGCTCGGTCGAGACCTCCATCCAACAACGGCAGGCCGCTATCATACGAACCATTTCCGAGCGCAATGCCCGCTTCTTCGAGGCCGAGGCCGAGAAACTCGACGGCTGGGCCGACGACCTCAATCTAGGCCTCGAACGCGAGATCAAGGAGATTGACCGCCAGATCAAGGAAGCCCGCCGCGCCGCCACCGCCGCGCTGACGCTGGAGGAGAAACTCGCCGGACAGAAGCAGATCAAAGCCCTCGAATCCCAGCGCAACGAGAAGCGTCGCTCACTCTTTGAGGCACAGGACAAGGTGGACCTGCAACGGGCCGACCTGATTGCAACAATCGAGGGTAAGCTGACGCAGAGAAGTGAGCTGCACACCCTTTTCACGATTCGATGGAGCATCCAATGAGCTACGAGACGCCGATCGAGATCATGCATCTTCCAGCCGCGCTGCGCCGCGACTTCGTGGGGAAAATCCCCGAAGCGACCTCCGGAAAACCAGAAGACCGAGAGAGCAACTTCCTCTCACGCTCACTTGCGGCCTACGCGATTCAAAAGCTCGCCAGGTGTTCTTTGGATGAGGCAGCCGCAGCGGTTGTGGACGGTGGCGGCGACGGCGGTATTGATGCGATTTTCTATTCGCTTAACGCGCACACTCTTTGGCTCGTGCAGTCGAAGTATATCACCAATGGCCGCGGGGAGCCGGACTTGGGGGGGGCGACGAAGTTCAAGGCCGGGATTGAAAATCTTCTGCAAGGAAACTTCGCTGCGTTTGATCAAAATGAGGCGTGGAAAAAACTGATTCCAAATCTCAAGGCGATCTTCCGCGACAGCTCGCTACAAGTTCGCGCCGTCGTCGTTTACTCGGGAATCAATCTTGTTTCCGAAGACCGACGCCGACTTTTCGAGGACCTCAAGCGCCGGTTCTCACCGGACAGTGACTACCTGCAAGTCCAACTCTGCAACCTCACCACCGTTCACGACTGGCTGACCGGTGCCGACCAAGGTCCTGGCGTCCCAGTGTTAGAGATAACTCTGCTGAAACCTGGCTGGGTGCCCACTCCTTACGAAACCGTTTACGGCCTGCTGTCCTTGGCCGACCTCGCAGGCTTCTACACTGCACACGGTCGGCGACTCATTGCAGCCAACATCAGGGCTTACAAAGGAAACACCGATGTGAATGACCAGATTCTGGCCACGATCCGCGACGAGCCGAGTCACTTCTTCTATCTCAACAACGGCCTCACGGCTTACTGCGAACGCTTGGAGGTCGATAACCTTGACCGGGCAAATTCAGAACAGAAACGCGTTCGTGCCTTCGGCATATCCATCGTCAATGGCGCCCAAACCTTGGGCTCCGTTGCAGAGTTTTTCAGCGCTCCCCCAGATCCCGCGCCACAGGGGTTTGTATTCCTAAAAATCATCTCGCTGGAAAGATGCGAAGACGACCGGTCATTTGCTGACCGCATTACCCATAGCACCAATTTTCAGAACCAAATCGGCGCGCGCGATTTCGTGGCTCTTGACGAACAGCAGGAGCGAATCGCGAACCAGCTCAAATTGTCTGGCATCGCCTATCATTACAGAGAAGACGCGGACGCTCCTTCATCTGGCCCGACAAACTTCAATCTCGATGAGGCAACCACCGCTTGTGCTTGTCTTGCCCAACTCCGGGACTGCGATTTCATTGCGCGTGTTCTCGCCAACCGCCGGTCTCTCTGGTCACTGGAGGAAGTCTTTCCGCCAGAAGAGCTGAACCGTTCAATCTATTCGCGTGTTTTCAGGCCAGACCGTTCTGCCCGCACCGTCTGGCGCGCGGTTCAAACGCAACGAATCGTCATTGAGAGCATGCAAGGCGATGCACGGCACAGCACCGGTATCCGCAAGGCATTCTTCGAGAATTGCCGCTGGCTTGTTCTGAATCTCGTCTTTCTCAGGCTGCGGCCAGAGCAGGCAGATGAATTAACGCTCACTGCCGACGAACGCTCGGCGATAGCAAGGACTGCTACCGAGATCGTCGAAGAGGTTTGGAGCATCAGCGAGGCACTGGGTTTTGTCTCCAGACGCACGGACACCCCAACGGGTGTCGAGACCTACGACCAGACACGGCATTTTCGATCCGTCTTCAGCGTAGCGGCAGACTGCCGCCGACTTCGTGATGGTTTTCTAGCGCAACTCGCTCAGGCGCGACCAGCATCGGTTGTTGCTCCCGCTCTTGCGCCGGTGCCTACACCGGCAAACCTGAATTCGCCGAATCCTCAACCACCAGCTACAACTTGATGGTCGCGCCAAAAAACAAAAACTGAAACCTACCAAGGATAAAGATGCCTATGAAAACACCATCACAAACGCTCGCTGAAAAAATCATAGAACGGCTCATCCGTGAGGGACTGCTTACTGCCGAGGCCGCAAAAACAATGCTACCTAAACTTACGGAAGGAAAATTACGAGCAGAGGATTGGAGACTTCCGATTGAGCTTGCCGTAGAAATGGAGCCTAAATCATGAGTGTATCTGCTTTGAAAAAGCTAACCATTGAACACTTGCGTGGCTCGGTTGCTTCATTCACTCTTCCGTTTGAGAAGGGCAAAAAACTGATGGTGGTATATGGAGAGAACGGCACAGGGAAGTCCACGATCTGCGATGCGTTCGAGTTTTTGGGCAAAGGCAAAGTCGGCTCCCTCGAAAACCGTGGATTGGGCAAGACCAACAAATACTGGCATTCGGTCGGAAAGAAACCTGCCGATGTTTCCGTAACATTAGAGACGCTCGATAACGCCTCCTGCCGGGCGAGTATTGCAAAAGGCGAGGTCGTCGCATGTCCGACAGACCTTCGTCCTCGGGTTGAGGTTCTCCGTCGCAGTCAAATTCTTGCATTGGTCGAAGCCAAGCCAAGTGAGCGTTATGCCGCCATCAGTCGCTTCATTGATGTTTCTGGAATTGAAGCTTCAGAAGCAACGCTTCGAGACTTAATCAAGAGTCTGACAAGCAGTCGGGAAGTCGCTATTGCACGAATTCAGGAAAATCAGGATGCAATCCGTCATTTTTGGGAAACGGCTGGCAAACCAATAACTGATGCTCTGGATTGGGCAACAATGGAATCAAATCGTGATCTCGGATCACTCGATGCCGAAGTCAATGCCTTGAGCACGCTTCAAAATGCATGCTCGCGCCTTTTCGACTACCCAGCACGCCTGAAATCAGCGAACGATGGAGTCCAATCAGCGAAAAGTGCAGTGTTAGCCGCGAAACAGAAGGCACAAGAGTCAGCGCAGACGATTGTCGCGGATGCTGGGGAGATTTTATCCGTGCTGCAAGCGGCTCGCTCTTACCTCCACAAGCATCCTTCCCCGACATTCTGCCCGCTTTGTGAAAGCAAAGAAAAGGTTCAAGGATTAGGCGAACGGATCACTCAGAGGCTGACCTCGTTTTCTGGTGTTCAGGATGCCAATGCCGCGCTCAAGATGGCAGAGTCCGCTTTGCAAAGAGCTGAACAGCAGGTGGAGATGCTGTCCGAACAGTTGAGAAATCAACTGAAAGAGTTTGAGAAGATTGTTTCGTCATTCACCTGGTCTGCCGACATTGTGATTCCGAAAATGCCCGCGCCTGAAGCAAGTCTTGAAGCGTGGTTTGCCGAGGTCAGTGCTTTTCAAGCGGGATGGAAAAATGCGGAAACGACTAGAAGGGATAAAAAACAGTTTACCGCTACACTGAAACTCGCTCTGAAAACCTACAATGATAATGTGCAGGCTCAGAAGGAACTCGATGTCCTGCTTCCTAAGCTGACCCAGACACTGGAGATCGTGATGGAGGAGAGGCGGAATTTCTCCGACAACATCCTCACAAAGATTGCGGAAGAAGTTGGCAGGATTTACGAACTGGTTCACCCCGGCGAGGGGCTGAACAAGATTAGCCTCGAACTTGATCCAAACAAACGCGCCTCTCTGGAGATTGGAGGCAATTTCTGTGGCGAAAAGGGAACTCCACCACAAGCCTATTTCAGCGAGTCACATCTGGACACTCTTGGCTTGTGCGTGTTTCTTGCTCTCGCCGCATTGGACGGGCCGGAGAATACTATTCTCGTCCTCGATGACATCCTCGCCAGTGTGGACGAACCCCATGTCGAACGGCTAATCGAGATGATTTACGCGGAGACGATCAAATTTCGGCATTGTATCATCACCACCCATTACCGTCCGTGGAAACAGAAGCTTCGCTGGGGATGGTTAAAAAACGGTCAGTGCCAGTTCATCGAGTTGTCTAAATGGACAGACCAACATGGCATGACGCTCATCCGTAGCGTTCCAGATGTCGAACGCCTTCGGTTGCTGTTGGCGGAGACACCGCCGGATCCCCAACTCGTATGCGCCAAGGCGGGTGTCATCTTGGAGGCTACTTTGGACTTTCTCACCCAACTTTACGAATGCTCGGTGCCTCGGCGCTCTGGTGCTCTCTACACTCTTGGCGATTTACTTCCCTCGATAGACAAGAAGCTACGCAATGCACTTTCAGTCGAGGTTCAGGCAATGGATGCCTCCGGCGCATCAATCTATCAGACTAAACACCTGACTCCGATTCTCGATGAATTGATCCGTATCGCGCAGGCTCGAAATGTGTTTGGGTGTCATTTCAATGCCCTTTCATTTGAATTGATGGAAAACGATGCCATCTGTTTTGGCCAAAAAGTGCTAGAATTGATTGACGCGCTCGCCGACCCCGATGCCGGCTGGCCCAAGAACGACAAATCTGGAAAGTATTGGGCAAATTCTGGTGAAACCCGACGACTCCATCCACTGCAACAACCAAAATAAGATTATGCCATACCGTCCACCAGCACCGATAGCCAGAGCACTCATCGCCGAGCGTTTTCAAATTGCCGATGTCATTGCAAACGCTGTTGATTTTTCTTTTGAGGCAGCCTTTCATGCTCTTCATACACGAGTTGGGGAAGTCGAAAAACTGATCTATTTCTTCATGGAAGGTCTTCCAGTGATCGAAGACGGGCTCAATCGATGCTTGCGAGCCCATGGCGTTGAAGTCGTGATTAGTGGTATTTTCTGTCATCAAACTCCGAAGGTGAAGTCAACCTTACCCACTCCCCCAGCGACCAGTCGATGCGAACTTGGTGACATCGCTTTTCTGGCAACTTACGATCAGAAACTTGGGACACCTACCAACAGCTGGGGCAACGCAGTGCTCATGCAGGCAAAAGAGCATTTCCGTCCCGGCTGTTCTCGAGTTCAGGAAGACTTATACGAAACGAGCACGGAATTCGAATACACATCACCTCGCCCTTTAACTGGACAAAAGAGAGACCTTTCTCAAGCAAAAGGGTGTCTATATTACTGGGACTTTGATGATCATTATTTTTGGCATCACAGAGCCCCGCACAGATTCTCCTGCAAATCAACAGGAGCGATTCTTGCTCGCCCTAAACCTGCAAGCGGGATCCATTATCAGGATGCATTCGAGCGCATGCTTACGGATCTTTTTTGCGGAATTGCAGGTCGTGGATTCCTGTTGTCCCCACCAAGCAACTCCCAATGCTGGAGCCAGATCATTCATGATTTGATTCAGAATGCGGCCACAAGAGCCGTCGCTCACAAAAGGATTTTTAGTTCGCGCACTAAGCCTCCTAGCCGTCTTTATAATTTCGTTGCTCTAGCCCAAAGCGAACAACACGCACCATCGTATATCCGTTGTTCGTTGGCTGAATTTTATGGCAATCTTACAGACAATGAGAACATTAAAAAACAGGTCAGCCAATTAGAGAAGGAGGCTTCAGAATTTAGCCCAGATGAGCTAGAGCATCAAAAAGAAGCCGGACAAAAAACTAACGACAGCCCACCACCTCCTTTGAATCGTGGAAAAACTGATGATGAAGATTCGGGCGGAGGAAGTTTTATCGTCTTCCAATTTAAATCCTTAAAAGAATGAAAAAACTCGAACTCACACGGATCT
>JAIFLJ010000130.1 GCA_020049135.1 bacterium
CAAAAGTCGCCACGCTCCGCACTCTCTCCGAAATAAACGGAGAGTTTTTTAAAGACCGCAAACTGCTGCAAATTTTCAACCGCTTCGCCACCTACAACGGCTCTTCGCCGTGGCTCACGCCAGCCACCTTCGCCATAATCCCTTATGTGGAGGCCACCTTCGGCGCGTGGTATCCCCAAGGCGGCATGGCACGCATAGCGGAATCGCTGTGGCACCTAGCCGAAAAGCGGGGCGTCCGCTTCCATTTCAACTCCGAAAAGCGCGATTTAGCCGCGCTCGCACAATCCGCTGATGCCTGCATCTGCAACGGCGATATCATCACCGCCCACACGCACTGGCTCCGCGATGCCAGACGAGCTAAGCACTTCCAGTCGCGCCAGCTTTCATCGTCCGCGTGCATCCTTCAGATAGCCGTTGCCAAAACATTCCCGCAGCTATCCCACCACAACCTTTTTTTCAGCGACAAATACGAACAGGAATTCGAGGAGATTTTCACCGAGAAAAAAATGCCTTCCGAACCAACGCTATACTTGGCCATCACATCCAAATCAGACCCGACAGATGCCCCTAAAAATTGCGAAAACTGGTTCGTCCTAGCCAACGCCCCAGCCTACTCTCAAGTGCAAACCAAAGGTTATGAGCGTGTTGTCTTCCAGCAGCTTGAGCGACACGGCATCAGGCTTTCGCCCTCCGATGTTATCAGTTGCCATCTATCCAGTCCGCGCGATCTCGCATCGCACAGCCATGCGTGGGAAGGAGCTCTCTACGGGTGGGCAAGCCATTCGCCCACTACCTCGTTCCTGCGCCCGCCAATGCGCCACCATAGCATAAAAAATCTCTACTTCGCAGGCGGCACCACACATCCAGGCGGCGGTGTACCGCTGGCACTACTGAGCGGAAAAATGGCTGCTGAACAAATCAAAAGAAATCACGCACGAACATGAATACGCACGAACACACATGGCAGCGCCACCTAGAAAACGCGCTTTTAAACCTCTTCATAATATGGGCTGGAGTAGGCTGCCTCACGATGGTATCAGGTATAAACCATCTTCCGCCACACCTCGCGTGGGCTGACGCATTTTTCATGGTGCTGGCCGCCGCAAATATTTTCGGGACAATGGCACGACGCGACGGATGGCGTGCCGCCGCAGCCAGTTTTTTAATCATCGCGCTTGTTTCAGGTTTGGCCGAAACCGTTGGCGTGCTGACTGGATTCCCGTTCGGCAGCTACGATTACACGCCGTATTTCGGGTGGAAAATCGGCGGCGTTCTCCCTTTCACAATACCATTGGCTTGGTTTGTGGTCTTGGGCTCATGCCACGACTTGGCCACGCTCTGGCTCAGGGAAAGACCACGGTGGAAACTCGCATTCGTGACGGCGGTTGGAGCCACCCTTTTAGACTGGGTCATGGAGCCGTTCGCCTGCCGTATAAAATCGTATTGGCTTTGGAACACACCGGAAATCCCTTGGCAAAACTACGCCTCGTGGTTCGTTCTCTCGTTTATTCTGACAGCCTCATGCCCGTGGGGAAAAGAGCCCTTGCGCCGTTCTGATCCGCGTTCCGCTGTCGTGCTGGGTGCTATGCTGGCCACTTTTGCTCTGGGCCGGATAATGCACGGCGTCTGAATCGCCAAAAACGGATTGAATCAACCAAGTATCAGTTCTGAAAGAGTGACGAGCTGATAACCTTTTTTGACAAGCCCCTCTATCATGGACGGGGCAGCGTGAGCCGTCTGCGCGTGCAGATCGTGGCACAGAATTATGTCGCCGCCGCACGAACCTCCCAGCACGCGTCTGGTAATCACATCCGCTCCAGGGCGAGCCCAGTCGCGTGGATCAACAGACCAAATCACTACGCCAAGTTTTTGCGCCTTGGTCAAAGCGCCTTGAGAAGTGCGGAAAGAGCCGTACGGAGGGCGGAACCATGTGGGCGTGATACCAACCGTCCCAGAAATTGTTTCTTGGCATAGCTGTAGTTCTTGGCGCACCTGCTCATCGCTCATTTTTCCAAGCACGGGATGCGTGTAGGAATGGTTGGCGATCTCGTGCCCAGCACTGTGGACGCGCTTGGCCAAATCGGGCGAACTCTTGACCCTGCGCCCTATCATGAAAAAAGTGGCTTTGGCTCCATTTTTTTCCAGAGCATCCAAAACTGGTTCAGTAACTCCAGGGCTCGGTCCATCATCGAATGTGAGAGCAATCTTGCGCGTCTCGCGTGTTCCACGAAACAGAAACGGCGTCCCAGCCCCCTGAGCATCTGCCGCGAGACCAGCTAAAGAATCGCCCTTTGACGGAGCCAGCGCATCAGATGATTCTCCCCAAGAAATCGCAGGGAACAAACAACCACCGAGCGCGGCAACGCCCATGCGGACGAACTGTTTCCTATTCAAAACAGAATCTGATTTCATCTTTAAACAATCGCCAGTTTCCTCCCTTTTTCAAGAAGAAACGCAGCACCATCAATCGTCGTCCTTCGATGTTTTCGGTGTCGTGTGGTAGTATTCCTTGTACTTGTAATAATAGTATTCTGGGAGCGTAGAATCCAGATCGTTCAATATCAGCCCAAGGATGTTCACCTGCCGCGAAGAGAGAATGTCAATGGCATTCCTCGCCAAGCGCGTGGATGTGTTACCAGCGCGAACAACGAAAAGAACGCCGTCTATCTTGGGTGCCAAGCTCGGCGTATCGTCAGCCACAAGGACAGGCGCACTATCAATGATGATGTAGTCGTACTGGTCGTAAATCTGCTTGATCAAGTTATCAGTCTGCGGCCCCAAGAAAAGTTCGCCTGGATGATCAGCCAGTTTACCGCGTGTCAGTATGGTCAGGTTTGCGTATTCTGGCACCTTCCGTATAGCCATTTCAAAAGTCATGCGCTGCCCCAAAACATCTGCGAGACCTGGGGTTGACGACAATCCAAAAAACTGGTGGTTGAGACCGTGCCTGAGATCCGAGTCAATAAGTAGCACTTTTGAATTCATGAGTGAGAAAGTAACGGCTATGTTTGCCGAAAGGGTTGATTTGCCTTCGTTGGGGCTGGCACTGGTGATGAGAATTGTTTTCGGACGCTCTCCTTGGATGTCCATGTAAAGTAGCGAAGAGCGGATGTTGCGGTAAGATTCCGAGTATATATGGCGTTTATCCTCTGTCTTGAGCAGGGATTTTTCTAGTGCCGCATCCGCAAGCGTGGGTTCGTGTGGGACTTGTCCGATCACTGGCTCATTGAAAAACTCGCAGAGTTCCGTTAGAGAAGAGATGCGGTCGTTTAGACGATCCAGCAGGAACAAAATACCAACTCCAAGAGCAAAACCGATACCTAGAGATGCCAATATTTTATTTGTTGAAATGGGTCGTATTTCGCCAGCCTCGCTCGCACGCTCGAAAATGGACATAGTTTCTGGGGCGAGCGATTTGTTGATGTCCAGATTTTGAATTGTGCTTAGGAGACGATTGTACAGTTCCTTCTGCCTAGAAACCTGATCTTTGATCCTGTTGTAATCAGCCATGCGGCTGCTCAAATCGTGGGCTTTCACTTCCCATTCTTTGACCTCTGATTCTAGGTGTTTGATTTGCACGCGAAGTGCCTCGCGCCTAGCAGCCATCTGCTGCATGCTCTGGTTTCGGTACAAATCAAAAGTCCTCTCCAGACGCTGAATTTCTTCATCTAGCCTTATCATCCTTGGATGTTTTGGCTTGAGGAAGCGAGCCAACTCAGACCTGTCCCCCTTGATCATGTCAATGCGCTGGCGCATTTCAAAATATTCGCTGGCCTCGTTTTTTTCCTCTTTTTCCTGTTCAGTGTTAGTGTCTTCGGCAGTCTTTTGGATTACCATGCCACGACCGTGCTGCCGCTCGCGTTCCATAGTCTGCTCCACCGTCATTTTTTCCAGAAATTGCAGTTCTGTCCTTTGCGTGGCAAGCTGGTTGTTTAGGTTTCCCAGATACGAGCCAGCACTGCTTCCCTGCTCCTGCAAAAACACAATGTTGTTCTCGCGCAAAAATCTCTTCAGATCATCTTCGGCTGAGCGCAGTTCTTTCTCTACATTGCCTAGCTGATCGGTAATCACAGAAAGTGATGACTCGGTGAGCTTAGACCGGGTTTTTTTTCTGTACTCGAGATATTCGTCCATCAATGCGTTCAGGAACGCCTGCGTATAACGCGGCTCATCACCCGTGGCAGAGAGTGTGTATATGGACGACCCCATGCCTATGGAGAGCTTCACACCTACAGGGATCAGTTCGGGAAAAAGAATCGCCACCCTGTTTTTGGCACCGTTCACTATCTCCTTGCTTTTCATCAGCTCGATCTGCGTCGCTGCCGTGTTTGCATTATCCTGTGAAATGGCACCCTGCCCAGGCATGGGTGCTACATCACTGACGATCATGCGAGCATTGGAAGCATAGGAAACAGGAAGCTTAGATATTTTATATGTCTGGTAGCAAAGTGCTGCGCTTGTAGTCAGCAGGAGTATCCACCAACGCTTGCGCAACAGGATACGGTAGCGGTAAACCTGCGTCATCCAAGAGTTCGTCTTGGGTGCTTCCAGTCCAAATGTTGGGGCGGTTGCTTGCACGGTTTAAAAATTGACCAAGCGCTGCGGCACCTGAATATAATCCCCAGGCATAAGTTTCACATCTTTATCCGTCCGCCCCTTGTCAAAAACATCCACCATATCCACGATGATCGTAACCTGTTTTCCATCGGGTGCCTGCCTGAAAATTTTTACCTTGCGCTTGTCTGCAAACCCCGCAAAACCGCCAGCCCTAAGAATGGCCTTGCTCAAAGTGTAAACCTCGCCCGTGGGAATTTCTTGGACGCCAGGGGAGCCTATCTGTCCATAAAAATACACGCGACCCTTAATGAATGTAGGGCTTATCGGCACCATCACAGAGTCTTCAGGTTTCAAGACTACATCCTCGTCGGTACGCCCCTCATCAACTGCCCGCTCCAAATTGACCACTATCTGGCGGTCTGGATCCTTGTCGTTCTTCAGGAAAACAGTGACCTTCGTGCGGTCCCCACCTTCTTTGATGTTGCCAGCTTTCACGATCGCTTTGCTGACCGTAAGGACTTCGTCAGTGGGAAAATCTATAGTGCCAGGGTTTGCTACCTGCCCATAAACATAGACCTTGCCATCAATCTTGCTGAGAGCTTTCAACTCCAACAAAACCGTGGCTTGATAGTAGTAGTCCTCTTTGAGCAATTCCCCCATTTCGACGGCTACCTGGCGACATGTCTTGCTAGCCACTTTTACGCGCCCAACGAGGGGGAAATCCACATCTCCAGTATCCGTCACTTTCAAATTTACAGCTTGGTCGCGATCCTCCAGCACACGATATGTGATTTCGTCTCCGCGCTGAAGCGGCGTTCTGTCATCTAGCCTGTCCAGCAAGTTTTTGCTTAAATTATCCAGCGGACGCAGCGGCTTTTGGCGAATGTCGGGCACGATGCTAGGCAAAGCCGAAACCGTTGATTTTTGCTTCGTGGGTGCAGGCGGCTTGGCGACAGGGCGCAGAGACATCATAGATTGCCCTTTATTTTCTTTTTGTGGGGCATCAGAAGCTGCAGGTCTTACAGGCAACGACGACTGTGCCTGCGATAAAAATGCTCCAGAACAGAAAAAAAACAGCCAAGACAAACAAGGCAATTTGATTTTCCACCAAAAACTCAGGCATCCCTTCCCAAACATCATAAATTTGACGCCATTGTATGAGTTTTATGACGCTTGGCAATCTCTTTGATGCAAATTTCTAAAAGCTGTAGCCCAAATTAAGCGAAACTTGGTTTGCGAAGTAATTCCTGTCCCTACCGTTAGACTCTTTGCCAGTGTATGTATATGTCAAACTGGAGCTGAGCTTCTCCGATATCCGATACCCGAACGAAAGCCCAAGCGTGTAACGCATAAAACTTTCCGGATCAGAGATGCCATTTGATTCCTGACCGAAATCCAAATATGTCATTGGCGAAACTGTTATGTTTTTGAACATCCCGCCGACGCCACCCAGCGTGATATTGTATTTCATATAATAAGACTCGATAAAATTGCTCGCAACATTCAGGTCTGTCGTGCGTCCACCCGATAGGTCATGCGTGATATTCTGGTTGAGCATGTGGTGTATTGAACCGTTGAAATAGCCTCCTGTAAACTCTGTGTTTCCATCCCCGTTACTCCCGCCCTTGTCAAAACCCATAATGCTGCCACCAGCACCCAAGCGAAAGCTCAAAAAATTCGTAAGCTGCATCGAATAAAATGGCCCCATGTGGACAAACCAGTTGTCGTTCTGGTATTTTTTTCTGAAACCCGTCATGCCGCCGTTTGCCTCAACCCCAGTCGTGATGGTGTCGGTGACTTTGAACGCTGCATTGCCTCGAAACCGTTCGCCATCGTAATCCACGAACTCGAAATCGTCGTTGATAGAGAAAAATTCAACATGGTCGTAGCCCATCGTTATTATCGGGTTGGCCAGATTCCACACCACATCCATACCCGTCACCCAGTTGAACCGTCCGTATGAGGTTGCCAGCTTGCCGTTGTCGCGGAGCGAATCGCTCGCATCCTGACCGTATGTTATATTTGTGCGCGGCGTAAAAACAAAATCGTCAACCACCACCTTCATGGAAATTCCTGTGCCACCTGTCTGCCCAAACCCCATCAGCGCAAAATGGCTGTCGGCCTCAGGGTGGTTCATGTATTTGGAATAGCCCATCGAAACATTGAAATTGAGCGTATTGAGCCCTGTAAGCTGCCATGATGCACCAATACCAAAGTTCGGTGTCGTGACTAGGTCTTCCTCGCGATTGACTGTGGCCAAGTTGATGTTGTCGCTGTAGCGGCTGTTCACACCAGCATTCATCCTAACCAACACTGGCCCAACCTTCAAATTGTAGTAACCCGCATTCGGGTCTTTCATTTTACCGCCATCAGCCCCGTTGAGGATGTCCCTCAAAAAAAGCTCGGCTGCGGCCTGAGACAGTCCGCAAAGAACCAAACAAAAAACTAAAATTCCTTTTTTCAAAGTAAAAACATCCTAGCATCATTTATGCCAAAAAATCCTTTTTCAAAATCAACATCAATTAAACCTTACAGCACTATCGGTTGTTTTTAAGAAAAATGAAGCGATATTTTGTCCTCAGACCAAAATAGCAGAAGCATAATGACTAACTAAACAAAATCAGCGGCAAAAAAGTCTGTATCATGGCGTGCCACATTCCAAGATACAAGAGCTGCCAGTCACTTCTCCCCACTTATATGAATCACTTGGATTTTGCTCGCGCAGCGTCTCAATCGTCATCTTAAGGGAGTCTGGCTCTGGCATACCGCAACAAGCCAAAATAGACGCCTTGTCAATATGGATTTTATCACCGTCAACCTTAGCGGTAATACCCATCTCCCCTAAAAAAGCAAAGGCATTTGCTGCACCCATGTCTAACTTAAGTAAGGCACGATTTCAAAATTATCAAACCGTTTTTTTCTGCGTAATCATAACGAATTATTAATAAGCTTGTTGCACCTCTGAATTTAAAATTGCACTTTAACAAATCAGGTGTTTCACCCACCTTGGGCGAGATGCCCACGCCCCGTTCTTGCGCTTTGCGTCTTACTTTTCTCTTTTATCTTCCCCCTTGCCCCTTGTCGCTTGCCACTTCCTTCCTTGTCACTGGCTTCGCTGGCTTAGGTTAATCTTGAAATCCGCAATAGGATAGAGAAAGTCAGTGTAAATATAGCTGGGAAGAAAGGATTTAAGAGGCAGCTCCTCATTCTTTCGCGAAAGCAGCAAGCCTACACTCCAAATCGCTCATGGAAAGTGCCTCAAGCATCTCGTGGATATGCCCTTCCATAAAATTTGAAAGGTCGTAAAGCGTAAAGTTGATCCTGTGGTCGGTGATCCTGTTTTGCGGGTAGTTATATGTCCGTATTTTTTCGTTTCGATCCCCTGTGCCCACTTGGCTCTTGCGTGCAGCAGCGTATTTCTGGTCTTCCTCCTGCTGCTTCTTCTCAAGGAGGCGCGAGCGCAAAATATTGAGTGCCTTTTCCCTGTTCTTCAACTGCGAGCGCCCGTCTTGGCATCGGACTATCAATCCTGTGGGAATGTGCATGACCTGCACCGCCGAGTCCGTAGTGTTGACCCCCTGCCCTCCCGGCCCACCAGAACGGCATACTTCTATTCGCAAATCTTCCGGTTTAATGACCAAATCAACATCGCGTGCCTCTGGCAGAACAGCTACCGTAGCGGTAGAAGTGTGGATGCGACCTTGCGCTTCGGTAGCAGGAACACGCTGCACGCGGTGAACTCCGCTCTCGAACTTCAAAAGCCGGAAAGCGCCCTCCCCAGTTACAAGCAATATAACTTCGCGCATACCGCCCAAATCGCTGGGGCTGGCTTCGAGCAGTTCGCATTTCAGCGAGCCGCACCTTTCGATGAATCTAGCGTACATGCGGTAAAGGTCGGCTGCAAACAGGGCTGCCTCGCTCCCGCCCGTGCCAGCCCGTATTTCCATGATAACATTGCGCCCTTCATTCGGGTCGGGCGGGAGTATCGCCTCCTGCACCAGAAGCGAAAGGGAGTCGAAACGGGACTGCAAATCTTTCTGGTCTGCTTCCACCAACGCCAAAAAATCGGCATCTACCCCATTGACATTTTCCACCATAGCGGCGTTCTCCTGCATCTGGCGCTGCACCTGCGTGAATAGATCGAAATTGTCGAGCGACTGCTTGATCCTGCTGCGCTCGCGTGCGACCTCTTGAACCTTTTGTTGATTTGAAAAAATAGAACCGTCGGCGAGGATTGCATCCAGTTCTGCAAAGCGTTTTTTCAGGCGGTCGAAGTGCGGCGTTAAATCAGTCATGGTAGTGCAAATGCAATACCACATATAGGATTTTTAAAAAGTGCTTTTACTGCTTTTCAAAATATATTTGTTTCACAGATACATCAG
>JAIFLJ010000137.1 GCA_020049135.1 bacterium
ACGCACCGCGCTCCTTTCCGAAAGCGGCGAGACGCCGCTTCTACTTTCTGCTCCCGCTCTTCTTCCCTTGTCCCTTGCCCCTTGTCGCTTGTCCCTATTTTCAGATAAGACCTGAGAGTTACGGATTTTTTTCCAAGGACGCGGGAAAAGGATGTTTTCGCGCTATTGCTTTATCATCTCATCCATCACCTCTTGCACCACCGTTTTTGCAAGAGAGAAATTAGCCCACATTTTGGATGCAATTTTTTCCATAGCTTCAAAGTCGGAGAGCTTCGTCTGCTGCTGCATTTCCTTGGCCATATCCATCAGATGTATGAGGCCATAGTTAGCCGAAGCACCTTTTATGCGGTGCGATTTTTCTTGGACAGTTGTGATATCTTTGCGCTCCACCGCCTGCCGTAGCTCTTCGATATCGCGCTGGCAGTGGACGAGGAAAGAGTTTATCAGGTCAGGCATCATTTCTTTGCCAATGCTTGAGCTCAACTCATAAAGTCCTTGACTAATCGAAGGGCGCATGGAATCCCCGCCAGCATCCTCTACACCATTATTGTCCGCTTGAGCCACAGATATTATGTCGGTTTTGTTGTGCGACTGTCTTTCGAGAAAATATTGTAGATGCCGTATTAAGTCTGGCTTGCGAAACGGCTTGGACTGGTAGGCGTCCATCCCTGCCTTCATACATTCGTTGTGCTCGTTCTGCATGGCGTTGGCGGTCAGAGCGATGATGGTGTTTTTTTTCAGTCTCTTCTTTTTTTCCAGTTCGCGTATTTGGCGTGTAGATTCCAGCCCGTTCATCACAGGCATCTGCACATCCATAAAAACGATGTCGTACTGGTTTCCAGCCTCAATTTTTTCTAATGCCTCTTTACCGTCATTAGCTGTATCAACGCGACATTCCATGCTTTTTAAATATGCCTTCGCAACATCTTGGTTGGGCAAAAAGTCTTCCACAACTAAAACGCTGATATCTGGGAAGGAGACGACTTTGGAAAAAAGTTTTGTGGCTTCTTGCTCATGCTGCGTGAGCGGCATCGTATCAACCTTTATCTGGAACGAAAAAACAGAGCCTTTGCCAGAGACAGACTCGCAGATGATTTTGCTGTTCATCAGATTGGCTAGTCTCTGCGTGATGGCTAAACCAAGCCCAGTCCCGCCGTACTTCCTGCTGAGCGAGGCGTCTGCTTGGCTGAATGGCTGGAACAACCAATTACTAGCGTCTTTTGGAATTCCGATTCCCGTGTCGGCAATAGTGAACTTGATCGTATTTCTGTCCATTTGAATAGAGTCGCTTTGCCCAGGAGAGATTATAAGAGAGACACTGCCCTTATCTGTAAATTTGATGGAGTTGCTAAGTAGGTTTATGAGCATCTGGCGGAGTCGGAACGGATCAGAGTTTATCCACTTGGGGAGACTAGGATCAATCTCGCAAAACAAATCAAGGTGTTTTTTGCTGGCCAAAGGTTTCATCATGGCCACCACCTCATCTACCACGCCAGCCAACCTGAAATCCGACATTTCCAACTGTATATGCCCCGATTCAATCTTAGAGAAATCGAGTATTTCGTTCAATAGGGTCAATAGCGACTCTCCAGCACCGAGAAGCGTCTTGGCGTATGATGCCTGCTCTGGAGCCAATTCCGTCTCCAAAAGAATCTCGCTCAACCCTATGATGCTATTCATGGGCGTGCGAATCTCGTGGCTCATGTTGGCCAAAAATTCGCTCTTGGCCTTATTGGCCTTATCCGCCTCGTTTTTCGCCGTTTGCAACTCGTTTTCAAAATACTTGCGGCTTGATATATTGCGGACGAAACAGGTGACTATGCTGGCGTTCAAAGGGATGATACGCGCCTCGTAGTACTCTTTTCTATCAATCCAGTCGTAGTCGTACTCGAAGGTTTGCACATGATTTAAATTCAGTGTCGCATCTATCGCTTTTTTGAAACGCTTCCCTATGTCCAGAGGAACGCTATCCATTATAGATTGGTTTACGAATGGCTCGGACGGAACAAAAAGGTCTCCACTAGGAGGCGTCCTCAGTTCTGATATCATGCCATTGCTGCCTATCTTCATGTAAAGATCAGGTATGACACTGAAAACCGCCTGCAACTCATCTGTGCGTGTGCGCAGCGAAATTTCGGCACGCTTTTGATCTGTGATGTTGCGCAGGATTGCCACTACATCAAAAGTGCTGACAGGCATGCAACGCATCTCGAAATAAATATCTCCATCAAGCCCAGGTAAAACGAACTCTACTGTCTGAAGCGCACGATGCGCTAGGCATTTGCCGATTGCGTTCATGCTCATGTCGGCGACATCCGTGGGCATGCACTCCTTGAGCGGCTGACCCAAGAAAAGCTCCGGTGGCACATTGAGGACGAACTGTTGCGGTGTCTGGCATCCTACGATTGTCCCGTCGAAGCTCACGCGCATGTAGAGGTCTGGTATGGAACGGAAAAGCGTCTGCAGTTCCTCGTGCTTTTTCTCTAGCACCAGCTCGGCACGCTTGCGGTCTGTGATGTCGCGCCCCACGGCCTGATGCTCAAAAACCTCGCCCTTTTCATTGAAGAAAATTTTATGCGTCCAATGCTGCCACCGCATTTGCCCGTCGGGCATGATGATGCGGTGCTCGTAAGCGGTAATAGGGTGAGCCACCGTTAGCGACATGATGGAGTGATGAACAATCTTCAAGTCGTCATCAGGTATATCGGGCAGGAATGTCGTGCCGATAAGCTCCTCGTTTTTTTTGCCGTGATAGTTACAGAAGGACGGGTTGACAAATGTGATTGTGCCGTCGGGCTTGTGTCGGTAAATGAGTTCTGTCTGGTCTTCCACCACCCCACGGTAAAGGGTTTCGCTGGAGCGGAGAGATTGCTCGGTGAGGACTTCTCGCGTGACATCCTCTATTATCATGATGCCTGCAAAAATACTGCCGTCTTCGTTGGAGAGGGGAGCCGTATAAACTTTCAAAATGCGCGGCGGCATCGGCATCTGGAAAACATGTGATTTGCCAGCAAGCGCATCTTCCAAATGGCTTTTCATCACTTCATAAGAGACCTTGGAGATTGTATCGCTTATGAGACAACCTTCCATATCGGCGGCTTTCCACCCCAACTGCTCAAGTAAAAGCCCAGAACAGAGTGTGAAACGCATGTCGCTGTCAAAAACATGAACGCAGCCACTCGGGAAATTTTCGGCTATGGTGCGGTAGAGAAGCTCGCTCTGCCGTATCTTTTTCTCGTCGGCGATGCGCTGAGTGACATCGCGCGACACACCTGTAACGCCTATGATAGACCCCGTGGCATCGTAAACAGGCCCTTTGTGAACTTCTACCAAAATACGGTTTCCGTCCGCCCGCACGAGTGGCTCGGTCTTGTGTATGACCACGCCTTTGGACATCACCTCTTCGTCATCCTCCATGTATATTTTGGCCAGCTCTTTCGGCCAGATGGAAAAGTCGTTTTTGCCAACGATGTCTGAAACTGGCATGCCAGCCGCATTGCTCCAAGCTTTGTTGACCGCAAGGAAATTGCCTTCCCTGTTTTTGAGGAACATTAAGTCTGGGCAGTTGTCCAGCATCTGCTGCTGGATGCCCCACGCGTTTTGCAGCTTATCCTCGGCCTCCCGCCTTTTGGTGATGTCGCGCCAGATACCAGTGATACCGATTACCATCCCTTGCTCGTCCTTGATTGGCACCTTGTGTATCTCGATCCAGCGGCGGCGTTTCTCGTTGTCCAAGAACTGCTCTATGGCAGAGAAAGCTTTGCCGGAGCGCATCGTTTCCTCATCGTCACGCAGGTTGGTTTGGGCTATCTCGATTGTCCATAAGTCCAAATCCGTTTTACCGAGAACGCTCTCTGCATCGCGCCCTGTGGCTTGGCACCACGACTTGTTTGTAAGGAGGTAACGCCCGTGCCTGTCTTTGACAAAAATCGGATCTGGGCAATTGTCCACCACAGCCTGTGAAAGTAACTGAGACCGGATAAGTTTCTCCTGCATCTGCTTGATGTCAGAAATATCCTGCACGATGCCTCGTATGAAACAGACTTGCCCGTTGCTGTCGCTCACGGGATCGCCCACGAAAAGGGTGTGGCGACGGACAAAACCCCTAGCCACGACCCGTATCGTCTGGGAATAAGGAACGCCATTTTGGATCGCTTCGTCTATACATGTGAGGAAGCGCGGCAAATCGTCAGGGTGGATATGTTTGAAAAAATCGTTCTTGTCTATCCCAGCGTCTGAATTCTCCAGCCCCAAGATGTTGAAAACTACAGGCGAGCAGGTGATCCTGCCCGTTGGGACATCGTAGTACCAGTTGCCTAGATGAGCCATCTCCTGCGCTTCGCGCAACTTCGCGTTTTGCTCGGTCAACTGTCTTTCCAAACAAAGGTTGGCGATTTTGTCGGCAGCGCAGTTGAGGCATGTGGAAATATAAGAGAGAGTCAAATCCCACCCGGCGGCAGACTGCGGCGGCAACACGGCCACGAACATCCCTAGCACCTTATTTTGCGCACGCATAGACGCCAGCAAAAGCCATTCGTTCTTATCCTCGAAAAGGAGTGTGGCTGGACGGTTGTGTTTGATCGCCCACGCGTAAACCCCGTCGTCCACAGACTTGTCCACCATCTGCTGCAAGTCGGTCTGATCGGCGTCAGAAAGCTTAGTCGCGAGATGGAAATCGCCCTTGCGCGGGTGGACATGGTAGCAAGCCATTATTCGCCACGGCAACAGTGCTCTGAGATGTGCTTGGATATGCTCTAGGACAGCATCACTGGTCGTTATTTCTGTGAGCCGCCTCTGGAATGTCTCTAGGGCGACTGTGCGACTCAGCATCATCCTGTAAAGGCACGCTGCGTCATTTTCCTGCTTGTGCGGTAGTGCTTGGTCGGCTGTGTGGTAGTCTTGTAACATATCACTGGGTTGTTAAAATACGGCACATCTCTTCAGTCTGTTTTTCCATCGCCTGCAAAATCGGGATGAGTTGGTTTTCGTCTAAGTGGGTGCGCTGCCACCCCTCATCCGAAAGCGGCGGGACAAACGCCTCACCGCTCGTCCCAATCCCGAGCGCGTTGGCCAAAAAATCGGCCAGATGCACCAGTGATGACTCGGTGATAGTGAACTGCGAAAGTGTAGGCTCGTGATGGTATCGTGTCATCTCCACTAGGTTGGGTGGTAGATTCCATTTTTCAAGCAAAGCACCGCCTAGTTCGGCATGGTCAAAACCTAGCACCCTTTTCTCAACTTCTACCTCAAGACTCCCAGTTTTGCGTGCCTCATCAAGAATTGCCATAGCCTCGCTCGGAGCCTTCATGTAAAGTGCGAGCCGCCCTATGTCATGCAGAAGCCCGCCTAGGAAAAACCGTTCTGTGTTCGGCTCATGGCGTTCCTTGGCCAGCAGCCCAGCGGCAACTGCCACCGCCACGCTGTGTTTCCAAAACATGGCTATATCTATCATCTCCTTTGGCATCCCACGGAACGCATCCACCACTGTCATCGCCATCGTCAAATCTCTGACTTGGCTCAAACCTATTATTTGAACAGCATCGCTGATCGTATCAACATGCCGGGGAAAACCATACATGGCACTGTTTGCTATCCTGAGCAAACGCAAAGCCAGCCCATGCTCTCGCAATATGATGGCACTTATGCTCTCGAATGTAGCGTTCGGGTTGGCCATCTCCCTCTGGAGCATGTAAAATCCAGGAGACAATGATGGCGTCTCGCCTACAAACTCGATGAAATCTGTCAAACTCCACTTCATTTTTTTATACCGTTAGATAAAAAATAACATACCTACTAAATCATGCGCATTTGCCGTATGGACTGAATCTTTTGTTCTACGCAATAATTGAAAACTTTTAAAACGACTGGGTGTTTCATGGATGTGTGAACGAAACGGGGAGCCACAGATTCCCTCGCTTTTTCCCACTCGTATTCAGTAAATGGAACAATCCTCTCGCCAGCATCAAACTTCGATTCAGCACCTTCCCTGATACGCACTATTTCAATGCCCCAAGTTTTAATGGAATGTAAATGTTTAATGGAAATCGGAACTCCTTTGGGCACAAGGATTTGGGAATTTACATTTTTAACATCTTCCGCCAAAACTTGCCCAACTTGAAGCTTGGATACAGGAAGGATCTTTACCATGTCACTAAATTAAACCTTGGCTCATTCAAGTCAAGATAAGAAACAGAGCAGACGCGGAGCGGGGAGGAAATCGAATAACGAAATCGAATTCGAATTTCGAAAGGAAGAAGGAAAAGAAATTTAACCACGAAGGGCACGAAGAACACGAAGGAAAATTTGTATAAACTCTTCAACCCATAAACTCTTAAACTTCGTGTGAGTTATTCTGGTTTCTATTTTCAAAGGAAATGAAACAGGTTGCAGAACCCCGCGTCAGTGTCCAAAACCCGAAGCTCGCAGCATCCCCACAATACCTACCCCCACCCAAAAAACATTGAGCAAAGTGTAGGCCGCATCCTTTTTGATCCAGGCGCACCAAGAAAGCATAACGGCATCAGTCGTATTAAAAGCCCAGACGAAAAAAAATGGACTCTCCGGTCCCAGCCAACTCACGAGGGAAAAACTGAAAATTCTCATCAATACCCCTGTCATCTCTACCATACGAATATGCGCCTCCACCCATGCATGACACGGATAAAACATTCTGACTAATCTCATCATACCCCCAAAATTAGTGCTATTCATCCAGCAATACAAGCAACGAAAAAGACATGCCTACGACTTTAAATTCAGACATCCTGACCTCGGTGGAAAAGGGGAGCGAAGCTCCTAAAACGGAGGACGCGCTTCCAGCCCGCCTCTTCCGCAACGGCGTCTCGCCGCCGAAATCTGAAGATGCAGGCAATGATGCCTGCGCCACACTCTCCATCCATCTCCTCGCCTTTCCGTATCCCCGACTTTCTTGTACAGAGACTTCAGGATGTCTGAAATTCAGTGATGTAACGAGTTTATTAATAATTTGACATGCTCCAAAATTGGAATAGATTCATCATTATGACAAATAATCTTATTCATCAAAATGATGTTGACGGTGCTTTTTGTGCGCGGCGTGGTTTTTTAGGCAGGCTTTTGGGCTTCTCTGTCGGTGCCGCACTTTTTCCTTGGCAAAAATCATCGTCCACCGTGGTTGCGGCGCAGAAAACAGAAAAGCTGGATGAGCCGAAATGGCTTGGAAACTGGAAAGATGCGCCGCGTAAACCAGTTTGTTCCACGGAAGATCAAACTGGGCGTGCTCTGTTGGATGCGATGCGCAAAAAAAATAGCGTTCAGATTTTTTATGCCAGTGGTGATTTTCAGGGGTTTGGCAGGACAGTTACGCCACTACAACTTTTTTCTGTGGAAGGATATCGCGGGATTTATCTTGAGGCGTGGTGCCATTCCCGTGGGGAGGTTCGCACATTTGCGCTAGACCGCATAAACTTTGAGCCCATCACTCTCGCCCCTGTTTATCCGCTGCGACAAAGTGCTGCCTGATTAACCTGAGGCAGCATCCTGAAAAGTGCGTTTTGCTTTGATTTAAACGAACAGGAGGAAACTCTGAGTTACCAAGAGCGAGGTGACCGCAAAAAAAGCTGCTTCTTCAATTGGCAAAACGCCAGCGATTTTGATGCCTAATGTCTGCGATTCGTCGAAAAACCAAATGCCGTGCCGAATAGCTACGAGATCAAAAAGACTCAATATCACACAGATGGGCAGCACTGAGAGAAGAACCAAAAACAAGTTATTCATAAAAAATCCGCCGGCAGCCCATTGCAGTGCGACGACTGGTGCCATCCAGAAAAAAAGATGCCATGTGTAATTCCACTTGCGCGGATGCTGGAATCTGCATGCCCCGGCGATAGCCCACGCCAAAAGCAGCAGCCCAGCTATTTCCCATCGCGGCGCGGAACGGGAGTTCATCCATTCAGCAGGGAGCGAGGCGCGGAGAAAGATTGTCCAAGTGCAGACCTGAAGCGTCTGTATGATGAAAAAAGCGTATTCTTCTACGGGACAGACAAAGATTTTTCCTGAGATGCGCGAATCAGGAAAGCCCCATATACCGCGCTGTATGGCCCAGTTATCCCAAGGCGTCGTAAAAACGAAAGCTATGGTGGCCGTGGCGGCTGCGGCAACTGCATCGGCACGGGAAATATGCCCCCACGCTAAGGCTATTGTGCCGAGAAGGAGTGGCAGGTTGAAAAAAAAATGGAACTGCCAGTAAGTCATGCGAAAAGCCGCGCTGCAGTGTTTCAGGGCGAAAACTTGAGGCGTGCGTCATCGGCCAGAAGCGTTTCGAGCGTGTCCCAGCATGTGTCTGGCATGTTGTTGAACGCGTGCAGATAAACGGCCACATGTGGCTGCGGATATTTTGTCAGGAGAAAATCCACTGCACTTTTCAGCGTCTCGCGAGAGGGCGGATTTTCTGGGAAATCGTCGCAGCAGCCATGCCCGTCGTGCGGTATGCCGAGGTGGCCGAGGAAATCCACGAGCATGGGTTCCTGTTTAGTGATCAGCCACGAAGAGATGGACTGGAAAGCCATGGCTGCCGACAGCGGGTTTTTTAGTATATTGATTATCTCGGGGTAGCGCTCTGTTCGTGGCATCCGCTGTATAGCAACAGGGCGCATTTTTTTGACTTGGGCGAGCCTTGCCAGAAGATCGCGATTCAATGGTTTGTTGTTCTGGTAAACCTCTTCGAGTATTTCCGTGGCCAGGTCCGCTGGCATGTTGGCAAAAAGTTCTGTTGGTGTCATAAGTCGCTTTTAATCTCAAGCAGCCTGTGGGACAAGCGTAAACTCGCGTCCAAATCACCAGCGGGTGTGATTAAAAGTGGGTGAGGTTAAAATATTTTTCTCAATATGGGCGTTTAAAAACTATGATGCGGAGAGTTTATTTTGCTATTGG
>JAIFLJ010000064.1 GCA_020049135.1 bacterium
TCGGGGTATAAAGAAATCCTGCGGCATAAGCCCAAAAACACGCTGTCACAACTTATTCCAAAACAGACTGTTGCATCCAGTTATACAGGAGCCATGACGGCAAAAGCCTCGTCCCAAGCACTGCGGGATTTGCGTGGGGATTGAATGATGATCCGATCACCATCTATATCCATCTGGATTTCCTCCGACAAACGGCATTGGTCAATAAACGGTTTGGGGATGCGGACGCCCCGAGAATTACCGATCGAAACCAATGTAGTCTTCATGGGCGCACGATGGATACATTGTAATTACTTGTCGAGATTTCTCTTTCCCTTGCGCCTTGTCACTTCTTCCCATGGCAACGGCTCCTTAGATTCAGGACTGGCGGAGGAGTTCGCCGACAATTCCTGGCCCTCTGTATATGAAGCTCGTGTAAACCTGCACGAGGCTGGCACCTGCGTCCAGTTTGGCTTTGAAATCATCGGCTGTGAAGACGCCGCCGCACCCAATTAACGGTATTTTTCCTTGGAGCGTTTTGGCGAGCACGCGGAGTATTTCGGTGCTCCGTTTTTGGAGCGGGGCACCACTGAGTCCACCAGGCAGCGGGGCGTTTAACCCGAGTGTGGTGTGGTCGAGTGTGGTGTTGGTGGACACCATGCCGTCCAGCCCGCATTCGAGAGCTGTTTCAGCTATTTGTTCGGCTTGTGCGTCCGTCATATCTGGTGCTATTTTGAGCAGCAGTGGTTTGAACGGTTTTTCGCCTCTGCCAGATTGCAGCATTTTGTTTTCTTGGCTCAACGGTGTTAGTAGTGCACGCAACTCATGTTCGTTTTGCAGATACCTCAGGCCGGGCGTGTTTGGCGAGCTTATGTTTATCACAAAAAAATCGCCTGTTTCGTGGAATGTGTGCAACACGGCCAAATAATCTTCAGCGGCTTTTTCAAGAGGTGTATTTTTTGCTTTTCCGATATTTATGCCTACCAGCATTGGTGTGTGTCCCGCACGGTTTCTCCTAGATATATATTTTGCAACGCGTGGCTGGATGGCTTCGGCTCCATCGTTAGGGAATCCCATCGAATTAACGAGTGCCTGATTCCTTGGAAAACGGTGTATCCGTGGGCGGTTGTTGCCAGGTTGTCCTAGCGGTGTGACTGTGCCGACTTCTATGAATCCGAAGTTCATGGCGTCCCAAGCGTGGAGAGCTTCTGCGTTTTTGTCGAATCCAGCAGCCAGTCCCACTCTGTTGCGGAATGTGTAGTCCCACAGTTTGACGGGCTGTTCATGGACGGCTGGCAAGAGTGTGCGCAACAGCGCACGCGCAGGTGCTTGTTTGAGGGCGAAAAGTGCAAAGTCATGGATTGTTTCAGCGTCCACTTGAAACAGGGCATTTCTCAGCAAAGGGTAGAAGGCGTTCATTTGCCTATGCAAAAGCCAGAAAATAACTTGTCAAGAATCTCTTCGTTAGAGATGACGCCGACTATTTCTGTGAGTGCTTGCAGGCTCTCTCTGAGTTCTAGTGAGACAATTTCAAGCGAATGACCTTCGCGAAGTCCATCGCAAGCTCGCCTTAGCGGTGTAGAAGCACGCATGAGGCAGTCGCGGTGGCGGGCGTTGATGGTCACTTCGCCTTCTTCCCATACAAAGCCTGAAGTGATTTTTGTAACGATTGCTTTTTTGAGTGTGTCGAGACCTGCGCCAGTGAGTGCGGAAATGGCCACGGACGGTGCTGGGGGAGAGGATTGTTTCTCGGGAAGGTCTGATTTATTGCCAACCAAAATAGCGCGGTCTGCGGGATAGCTGTTGCGCAGTGCTTGTTGCGCCGCGTCCCAAGGTGATGAGAGGTCAAAGAGGTGGATGACGAGTTCCGCTGTTGCGAGAGCTTCGCCACTGCGCCTGACGCCTTCTTGTTCCACAGGGTCAGTCGTATCGCGTGTGCCAGCCGTATCAATGATGCGGATGGGGACGCCTTCTATGCACAACCATTCTTCCAGCGTGTCGCGTGTGGTTCCTGGGGTGTTGTGGACGATGGCACGGTTTTCTCCGAGCAGGGCGTTGAGGAGGCTCGATTTGCCAGTGTTCGGCAGGCCGACAATGACAGTGCGCACGCCTTCGCGCAGAATGCGTCCAGTTTCAGAAGTGGAGAGCAGTTTAGATATTTGTGAGAGCCTCTCTTCAAGCTGTGCGCGGAGTTTATCGCGGGTGTCGGGCTGGATATCTTCATCTGGGAAATCAATGTGCGCTTCAATATGCGCAAGCGTATCTAGTAGGGTTTCCCTGAGAGAGTTCACATGCGAGCGGAGGTGTCCCTTTTGCGAAGCTCTGGCAGAGCGAAGAGCCAGTTCTGTGCGGGCGGCTATCAGATCCATCACGGACTCAGCTTGTGTGAGATCCATTTTGCCGTTCATGAAAGCACGCATGGAGAACTCGCCTGGGCGTGCCATTCTCGCGCCAGCGACTAGGCAGGCTTCCACTATGCGCCTGACTATGAGCGGGTTTCCGTGCGGGGTGATCTCGATCAAGTTTTCGCCCGTGTAGGAGGCTGGGGCAGCGAAGAGAGTGACGAGTGTTTCATCGAGCGTTTCACCGTTCCACGAGAGCGTGAGGAGCGTGGCGCGGCGTGGCACAAGCGAGGCCGCCAGCGGGTTGAGTTGTGCCACGACTGAAATAGCAGAGTGGCCGCTAAGCCGGATCAAGGCGAGCGCAGACATGCCCAGCGGCGTGGCTGTGGCAACAATGCAATCATCTGTGGACATCGTGTTTTGTTCTCCTGTTTTGCGCCGTGTTTAAAAAAAGTTGCGGATTTATAAAATAATCTATAAAGTCCGCCTGTTTTCAAAAAAAGAAAAAAGAAATTAACAAAGGAAAAAATATGGCAGACAAAGCGAACAAATACGAAGACAATGTGGCGGGAAAATTTTTTGTGGACAACCAGTGCATAGATTGCGATCTCTGCCGCGAGACGGCTCCCGACAATTTCGCGCGTAGCGATGACGGCGGCTATTCATTTATCAAGCTCCAGCCCCGTAACCCTGACGAAGAACAGCTTTGCGTGGAAGCCATGGAAGGCTGCCCTGTGGAAGCTATCGGCAACGACGGGGTCTAATTTTGCTTTTGCGCATGACGCAAAGCAGCCGCAGGCAGGTTCATCCCGATTACATCCAGTTACGCGGTGTAGGGGATGATCCAGAATGGGCTCCAGACGCTTCTCAGACGGGCGGTCAAGTTATCGCCCGTCTGATGGAGCGGCTCAAGTTGGGCGAGCGGCTGAAGCAAAATGAGATCAAGGAGCGTTGGCCAGAGATAGCTGGTGCGTATAACGCTAGTAACTCGCAGCCAGACACGATCAAAAGAGGTGTGCTTTACATAAGAGTTTCCAATGCTCCATTGAAGCACCAGATGGAAATGTTCAAAGGTGAGTTTTTGAAAAAAATACAGGCATTTGCAGGAAAAGGGACGATACGAGAAATTAAGTTTGTCGTGTAAAAGTTTGTTATTTGCTTGATTTATTCATGGAAATACCTCACAAGTCATAGAAACCAATGAGTGAAGCCGAAACGATACTTTCCGAACAGCAACTGCTAGAGAAAGCCGTTCAATTTCCGCAGGGCATCCCAGGATTCCCGCATAGTAGGCTTTTTGTTTTCAACCAGCTTCCTGAGGAGATGCCGTTTGCGTGGATGAGGAATCTGGAAGACGCCAATATAGCTTTCGCTGTGGTCAGCGTGCATGACCTGATGCCAGATTACTCCTTTGCTGTGGACGATGAGGAGATTAAAGTTATCGGTGAGCCCACTCCTGCTGAATGTGCGATTTATGTCATCGTTCGTATTGAACCCATGGAAAACGGAATTCGTGTGCATGCAAACCTACGGGCTCCAATTTTGGTGAACCCCGCCAAGCGGCTGGGGATGCAAGTAGTGCTGCAAAACACTAATTATGAAGATTCGGCACTCTTCGAATTTGGGGCTGGGGAGTAAGCCATGCTAGTCATTTCAAGAAAAGCTGGTGAATGTGTGCAGGTAGCTGATGATATCCAGATACATGTGATCGCGGTTGAAGGTGCTAGGGTCAGGCTCGGCATACAGGCTCCTAAGCATATCCGCATACTCCGCTCTGAGTTGGATCAGTCCACGATTGATTCAAACAATGCCTCAGTGGCCAAAGCATCTGATCGAACATTGCTTGAGAAAGCAGCCCAAGCACACAAAATGGGGACGCAAAAATAAAGCTTTTGTGTGGCGTTTTTCATAAATGTCATTTTGTGTTGGTAAGAAGCAGGAGATAAAAAATCATGAATGAAACACCGCTCAGTTTTTGGCTGGCTTTTCATGCGGGAGTCTTTTTTTTGCTGGGGCTAGACCTGTTTGTGCTGAACCGCAAGTCGCGTGTCATGAGTGTCAGTTCCGCTATAGTGTGGAGTGTCGGATGGGTCGTTCTATCTTTGCTTTTCTGTTCTTTCGTATGGCACAACAAGGGCAGCGCGAAAGGTATTGAGTTCCTGACAGGCTACCTGATCGAGTACTCGTTGAGCGTGGACAATATTTTTGTTTTCGTGCTGCTATTTTCTTATTTTAAAGTGCCCCAAGAGTTCCAGCATAGGACGCTTTTTTGGGGTGTTCTAGGTGCTTTGGTAATGCGCGGTATGATGATCTATTTGGGCGTTCTTATCGTGACCCGTTTTGAGTGGGTGCTTTATTTGTTCGGTCTATTTTTGGTCGTGACTGGCGTGAAAATGTTTTTTCACAAAGACGAAGGCGACATGGATCCATCGAAGAATCCTGTTTTAAAATTTTTGAGACGCGTCCTACCTATGACGGATTCGTACGAAGGGAATAAATTTACCGTATGGAAAGCGGGTCGTTTTTTTTTCACTCCTTTAGGGCTGGTACTGATAATGGTGGAGACGACAGACTTGATGTTTGCCGTGGATTCCATCCCTGCTATATTTGCGGTCACGCAAGACCCATTCATCGTTTACACATCTAATATTTGCGCGATTCTGGGGCTGCGATCCCTTTACTTTGTCTTAGCATCGTTTGTGCATGAGTTCATCTACCTCAAAGTTGGATTAGCACTCGTTTTGATTTTTGTTGGCACGAAGATGCTGCTGGCACACTTTTATAAAATTGACCCACTGATTTCGTTGAGCGTGGTATGCGCTATCCTCGGCACGGCCATCGCTATGTCCGTGGCGATCAAACACTGGCAGCAAAGGCATAGCACCAAAATTTGAGGTGTACGAGCCATGTATGATGACGAGAGCCAAGCCTTTGATAAGGCGGTTGCAAATAAGCTACTGACGCCTGTTAAGACTCCCACAAAGGAGTTTAGGGCATTCAAAAGCATAGAGACCCAAGAGAAGGGTCTGGACATCAAGAAGATACTTATAATCGCTGGCGCTGTCATCGGTGTTGTATTGCTGGCATTTCTTGGAATAACTTTTTTATCACCTCCTCCAGAGCAAGTGCATGAGGAAGAGGTCGTGGAAGTGCCTGATGATACATTGCCACCGCTTCCTATGGAGGTATATGTTTTTGCAGACACAATTTATCAGACTGCAGACCATCTACCGATTATACCACATGTCACAGTTATAACCGAACAGGCTGCCTTTGGTCGTGTTGGCAAGGAGACCGCAATAATCAATCGGATGATAAAGGCGTGGGTGCAAGCCTTGCCGTTGGCCAAGATCGAGGATTTGTCAGCACAGCAAGATGCCCGCCATGCTCTGATGCAATCTTTTGACGGGCTATTGATACCTTATGAAGTTAAGGAGATGATTGTGAAATTCAAGTCGCCCAGCATAGTTCCTTATCAAGAGGAATTAGTCAAATAACGGAAATTTTACCCTAGAAATTAAAATGAAACATCCAAGTCATGCCGGGAAAATAATAGGTCAGTTCAAAAATAAAAAAGTGCTGGTGGTAGGTGATATCATGCTTGACGAGTTTGTGTGGGGCAAAGTTTCGCGCATTTCTCCAGAGGCACCAGTGCCAGTGGTGGATGTCCAGTATGAGGAGCTTTATCCTGGTGGCGCCGCAAATGTCGCTAGGAACTTGCGGGCACTGGATGCTGGGGTATGGCTGATGGGTCGAGCTGGGGCGGATCATCACGGCAACATGTTGCTGAAAATTTTGCAGTCCAACGGGGTGAATGTCCCGTTTGTCATCCGTTCAGCAGACATCCCCACCACTGTAAAAACTAGGATTATCGCCAAGCCCCAGCAGGTGGTGCGGGTTGACAGGGAACACAGGGCACCGCTCTCAGACGCACATTTTTTGCAGTTTAAAAAAAGCCTTCCTGACGCCATCGGCCAAGTGGATGGCGTGATCGTGCAGGATTACGGCAAGGGCTTCGTGACGCAGCGGCTGGTGGACGAGATAAGCGCGGTGTGTGCGTGCATGGGCAAGATGTGGACAGTGGATCCGAAGCCGAACAACCCTCTCGAATGGAAAGCACCCACTGCTATTAAACCGAATCGTGGCGAGGCTTTTGCTGCTGCTGGGATGCCGCTTTCCGATGACCCTTCATCACTGCAAAAAGTGGGGCAAATTCTGATGGATAAATGGGGGACAGACATACTTCTCATCACGCTAGGGGAACACGGGATGCAGCTTTTTCAACGGGGTAAAAAAACGCACCACACGTCGGCTAAGGCCAAGGAGGTGTTCGATGTTTCAGGTGCTGGCGACACGGCTATAGCTGCATTTACGCTATCGCTGCTTGCCGGAGCCACGCCGATAGAGGCCACTGAAATAGCTAATCATAGTGCAGGCGTAGTCGTTGGTAAACTCGGCACGGCTACATTGACTAGCAAAGAGTTGCTGGAGTCTTGGAATAAGAAATGAACTGGTTTTCGGGTGGCTCAAGCGAGTTTAGCTTTTGGGGATTGGTGAAATTGTCGGAGGTGATGCTGAGATGAAAACTGTTTTAGAACAGGCTGTGAGCTTGCACCAGAATGGGGAGTTGGCTGTAGCGGAAAAACTCTACCGCAAAATCCTTTCTAAAAATCCTGAGCTTGCCGTTTGCTTAAATCTGTTGGGGCTCCTTCTTTTCCAAAATTCTAAGTTTGAAGAAAGCATCCTTTTTTTTAAAAAAGCCATTCAGCAAGAACCCGATAACTGGCTTTTTCACGCCAATCTAGCGCAGTCACTTCAGGCACTCGGACGACTGGATGAAGCGGTGGCCATCTACGAAAAAGCCGTTGAACTTGAGCCAAACATCGCTGCCGTACATAACAATCTGGGGACGCTTTTTAAAAAAATAGGCAAACCCAATAAAGCCGTCCAATCATTTACCCGAGCCATTGCGTGCGACCCATGCTTGGCCGATGCTCACAACAACTTGGGGACACTTCTGGAGGCGGACGGAGATCGGGCGGGGGCGGTGAGTGCGTACCGTGCTGCACTGCGTTGCAATCCCAGCCTCGCGCAAGCGCATTATAACCTCGCGAGCGTCCTGCATGTGGGCGGTGAATTTGATGATGCCATGAAGCATTACCGCGAGGCTGTGAGCCTGAACGGCGAACTGTGCGACGCGCATTTGAACATGGCAAAGATTTCGCAGTTGCAGGACGCTTCTGCGGACGCAGTGGCGCATTACAGGAGCGCGTTGCAGGGGCGAAAGCTTTCGGCTGATAACCACGCCAATTTTGCTGTGGCACTGCAAGAGATAAACGATTTCGCGGGGGCACTGCGCGAGTGCGATGAGGCGCTGCGCATTGATCCCGAGCACGAGGAGGCACGCTACAACCGTTTCTTTTCGCTGCTGACGATGGGCAGGATGGAAGATGGGTGGGCAGCCTACGAGTTCAGAAAATCCTATGTGCCGAGAAACGAGCAGCGCTGGCGCGGTGAGCGGATGGAAAAAGAAACGCTTCTCGTTTTTATGGAGCAGGGGCTTGGAGATGTATTGCAGTTTGTGCGCTACGCCCCGCAGGTTGCCGAGCGTGTTGGGCGGGTTATTTATCATTGCCACTCCGAATTGTTGCGCTTGCTTCCCTATGCCGATGGCGTGCGCGAGCTGACGGATGTGCCGCCGCCCGAAGGTTCCGTTGACAGGCAAATACCGATTGCGTCATTGCCTTTTATTTTTGGCGGCAGACTAGACCAGATTCCTTGCGATGTGCCTTACATCAGGCCGCAGCGTTCTGTTGTGCCACGCCTCGCCCCGTTCGACGGCATGAGAATCGGCATCGTGTGGGCAGGCAATCCAAGGCATGGCCGCGACCGTCTGCGTTCCGCCAGGCTGTCCGATTTTGCCCCTCTAGCAGCACTGCCTAGCACGCGCCTAGTTAGCCTGCAAAAGGGTGAACCGTCCGCGCAGTTGGCTGAAGTTCAGTTCCCAGTCGAGGACGCAGGAAAGTCGTGCTCTGACATGTTTGACACAGCGCAGATAATTTTAGAGTTGGATGGAGTGATTTCCGTGGATACATCCGTGGCGCATCTTGCAGGAGCTTTGGGGAAGCCTGTTTGGGCGATGGTGACATACTCTCCAGATTGGCGCTGGTTATTGGAGCGTGAGGATACGCCGTGGTATCCTACCATGCGCCTATTCAGGCAATCCAAGCCAATGGATTGGTCTGACACCATACAAAAAATGGCAGCCTGTTTATCTTGTGGCGATGATTTTTCGGTTTGTGGCGTGCCGCGCAGAAATTCACTTGCGTAACGCGGATTGGTTGGGGTAAAAGGGAGTAAGTTTTCGGCGCGTGCGCGTGCAAAAAAAGCCGCGTTTCTCCGTTTTATTTGCCGGAGTAGCTCAGTGGTAGAGCAACGGTTTCGTAATCCACAAAAGCTCCTCTGAATCAATAACTTACCTATGAAGAAAAAAGCAGTAAAATGCACCTAAATGCAAAAAGAGGTATTCTATCTGTCAACTAGCTGTCAACAAC
>JAIFLJ010000089.1 GCA_020049135.1 bacterium
TTTCTGTGCGAGCCAAGTCGCCTGTCATAAATACAAAGCGTTTAGAGAGCGACGAGTAGCTGGCACATGCGGACTGGTATAGTTGCTGACCGTCCATGCCAGGCATCCTAAGGTCTGTCACGATTAAATCGAACTCCTCGTTGCGGATGTGTGCGAGTGCTTCATATCCATCGCTGGCCGTGGCCACGCTCATCTCCAGCAGTGAGAGGTACTCGGCTAGGGAGTTGAGGATGAACGGCTCATCGTCCACCAGCAGGAGCCTGATGTTCTGGTATGTGGTGAACGCATTGGTTGCACATTTATCGGGCTCACTTGGGGCGCAGGTGTCCGCTGGCGTCTCTTTGTGCAGGATGTTTTCTTTGTCTTCAGAAAATGTAGCCATCTCAAATTTGAAGCAGCTCCCATTACCAAGCTCGGAGTTGAAGGTGATCGTCCCTCTGTGCGATTTGGCTATCGAGTGGACAAATGCCAGCCCCAGCCCAGTTCCTTGACCGACTGGCTTGGTCGTGAAGAATGGGTCGAAAATCCGTTTCTTGTTATCATCTGAAATGCCCTCACCATTGTCTTCTACCAAAATTCTCGCGAGGCAGTCCTGCACCTCAGTTTTCACGATGATGCAGCGGTTGCTTTCCCGCCCAGCAAGAGCATCGCGGGCGTTGTTGATCAGGGTGGCGAGCACCTGTTTAATTTCCTTCGGGTTGGCCATTACGCAGCACGGGTCGTCGGATAGCACGCCGAATAGCTGCATATTCATCTCTTTGCAGGATTTTTCTAAGCTTTCCACGACTTCCGTAACTATCTGGTTTAGCGAAACGGGCTCTTTGCGACTTGTCTCTTGGCGGGCGAATGAGAGCAGTCGTTTAACGAGGTTTGCCGCTCTTTCGGATTCGCTCAAAATAGCTTTGACGGACATCTCCCGCTGCGGATCCAGCGTGGGGTCTAGGGAGAGGAGCTGCGCGTGCCCGAAAACGGAGGTTAGCGGGTTGTTAAGTTCGTGGGCTATCCCAGCTATGGTTTTTGCAAGCGAACTGAGCCTATCCGCTTGCGCGAGTTCTTGCTGTATGCGTGCGTGTTTTTCCATCTCTAGCTTGTGGTGGATACAAAAACCGACCAGCTCCGCAAACACGGTGAGAAGCGACTCCTTTCCCTCGTTGAATGCATTTTTGACTAGCCCGTCAAGGCTGATGACGCCCCACACTTTTTCGCTGACTAAAATAGGGACGATCAGAGCACTTTGCACTTGTTCGAAAAGTGGGTAATACAGCGGCTCTGCGGAAACATCCCCACAGAGCACGGGCAGCCCTGTTTCTGCTGCACGCCCGGTCAACCCTTGTCCTATTTTGAGGGAGTAAGCGCGTTTTTCATCCGTCCAGCCATCGCCGAAAACAGAGGATATTTCCAAGCGGCCTTTGTTTCGGTTCACCTTTGCAAGTGACCCGTGTTCGGCACCGACAAGCAGGCACGCATGGTTTAAGATGGCGGGCAGGATTTCTTCTAGGCTCTGGTCGTGCTTCAATGCTCTCAGCACCTCACACATGAAAGGCAGATGATCGTTTATGTTAAATTTCATTGTCTTTTCAATCCAGTAAGGTGAATTCGCTTTCCCACTTATTGCCGTCCCATGTTAGTAACGCAACAGAGCGGGGCGCCCCTTTGTTGGCTAACCCAGCAGAGCCAGGGTTAAAAAGCCTCACGCCTTTGACCGTCTCATCGCAGGGCACATGGGTGTGTCCAAAAATTAGCCAATCCGTATCATCGGGAATGCGCGGCGGAAAAATATGAATAATCTCGAAGCGGACACCATTCAACTCGCGGCGTTCCTTTATGCGTAGGCTTGGCAAGGAGTCGTTGTTTCCCAAAACCGCCACGACAGGAGCCACTGTCCCGAGCTTTTCTAAAATCTCAGTTTTACACACATCCCCAGCGTGCAAAATCAAATCTACACCGCAGAAAATATCCAATACTTTTGAGTCCAGCCTGTTATGCGTGTCAGAGATCACGCCTATCCTGTGCATTTGCAGAGATGCTATCCCGTACACACCAGATGAAAAGCATAAAAAAATAGCTTTTCCCAATGAAATGTGACAACCGTTCACCGATAGCGTGACAGCATGGCGATGCCTAATGATTCGGGAGCAAGCGGCAATGGATTAAATTGGCTGGCAAGGCCAGCAAATGGCAGATAAAACATGGACATGGAAAATAATTTTTTAGAAATAGCCATTGCGGTCGCCCGCAGTGCAGGTGAAAAACAGCGCATGGCGTTTGGCGGTGCATTGACAGTTGACGAGGCTTTAGACCACGACATAAAGCTCCGACTTGATGTGGAATGCCAAGAGTTGATCACAGCATCGCTCCTTAAAAAATATCCCGCGCACACTGTTTTCGGAGAGGAGGGCGGCAGCGATTACGGGGCGAGCGAGTACCAGTGGATAGTTGACCCGATTGATGGCACGGTAAATTTCTTCTACAATTTCCCACATTTTTGCACGGCCATCGCACTGCAAAAAAATAAAGAAACAATAATCGGTGTAACCTATGACCCGGTTCGCGACGAAATGTTTTCCGTTGTGAAAGGCGACCGCCCACGGCTCAACGGGCAACCTGTTGCCACGAGCCAGCGCTCCAGCATAGGCGAGTCCATGATTTCAACTGGGTTCACCAAGGAAAAAGAACATGTGGATCAGAGCATAGATCGCATCCGCTATATCGCGCAAAACGCTAGGAAGATCAGGATGAACGGGTGCGCCGCGCTCGACATGGCCTACATCGCATGTGGGCGTTTGGACGCCTATGTGGAGTTGGGCGTGCGCTTGTGGGATGTGGCTGGCGGCAAGCTCATGATCGAAGAGGGCGGCGGAAAAGTGGATTTGACCCCGAAGGAAGGCACGCCTCTCTCCTACAAGATGGTGGCGAGCAACGGCAAAATAGGTCTCTCTCGCTGGGATGATTGGGATGCACTTATACGAGTTTAAGTTTAAGAGTTTAACGGTTGAAGAGTTGAAGACGCAGGCGTGAAAACACAAGGCAGAGAACAGAAAGCACGCATCCTCACTGAAATCAAATACAGCGAAGGCTTGACCGTGGACGAGATGAAAGAACGCTTGGGTCTTTCATACATGGGCGTCAAGACGCATTGCGCCGAACTCGCCAAGCAGGGCATGCTCGACACATGGCGGCGTCCCAAGGCAGAGGGCATGGGTCGCCCTGAAATGGTTTACCGACTCACTCGGAAATCGCATTCATATTTCCCCTCATCGGCCAACTTTCTAACAATGGACTTGCTCCATGCGGCGCGGCAAATATCTGGGCCGCAATTTCCAGAGAAGCTGCTTTTCAGGCTTTTCAAAAACCGAGCCGACCAGTGGCACACGAAATTTGCTGGATTGACTTTTGACCAGCGCGTTAAAAAATGGAGCCGCACCCGCAATGATGAGGGCTGCATGGGTGAGCTTTATTCCGAAGAAGAGAACCGCCGTTTCACATGGATCGAATACCACACACCGCTCTTCGAGCTGTTCGACGCATTCCCTATCCTGCACCGCCTCGAACAAGATTTATTTGAATCAGTGCTAGAAGCGTCTGTGGTACGCACATTTTTTTCGCAAGGTGGACAGTTCCAAGCAAGATACGAAATAAGCAGCCGCCAAAAAATTTGACTCTAATTCCCCGAATCATTAGCGAGTAGAGTGGGGTAAATAAAAAAGGATGAAAAGAGAGTTGAGGCAAAATTGCTGGGAACGCTGGCGTCTCGCCGGCTTCTTCTGATTTTACCGTCAAGATGTCAGCGTTCCCAGTAATCAGAAGATGCCAGCGGGATGCAGGCGCTCCCCAGCAATACACCGTCAGTTGCGCGGCACTGCAAGGCGTGCTTTGGGGCGATCAATAGAAACAGGAGGACTAGCGGGGTATCTACCACCATCGTCAACCTTTGGAACGGCGGGTTTGGGTGCAGGAAACAAATCTTGGGAAGTGCCGCCTACTGAGCGTGTTTTAAAATTGGCGATGTTCACCCTGATCCTGTCCTCGATACCTTGGAACGCCTTGGTGTTATCCTCTTGCACTGTTTTAAAATTGCTTATGGCATCATGCAACGACTGGAGGGAATTCAGCATGTTTTGCTCGCGGCTCTTGGCCTCGGCTGCGGCGATGCTTATTTTTTCTAAATCGAAATCTATCCTTTTAATTGCGAAGCGAGTTTTCATGCCAGAAGCAAAAAGTGCCAGCAAAAGCAGTCCGCACAGATACAACCCAACAGTGTGAAAATAAATCACATTTGGGCTGGGTCGGCGAGGGCCTGCTTTGATTTTCATGCGACGGTATGCTGCTATTGTGACTGTTGCTGCGGCACGGGCACAGCAGGCTCAACTTTGCCTTGGGGCGGTTGGACGACCGAAGTTTTTAACTCATCCAACTCAAGAAGTAAATTTTTTACGGCCTTGCTGGTCTGGTCATCTGCCTTTTCCGCTTTGGATAAATAGGTTTTCATTTCGGATTCGAGTTCAGAAATTATGCGCCTGTGATCCTGCTGGGAACGCTGCGCCTTGGCCAGCTCATCCTTCAGGTCGGAAAGTGTTTTACTCGAGTCATCGCGTCCTTGCATGAGTGCTTTTTGCAGGTGCTCCACGGCGGCTGTCTGCGATAGCACATCATCGCTGAGCGTGTTGAGTCGTTTGACATATTTGTCACTCAGTGATGTCCGGTCATCTACCTGCTTGGACATTGTCTGGTTCAACTCTTCTACTTTTTTCTGTATGGCGGTAAATTCTTGCTGCTGATAAAAGTGATTGACGACAAGATATGTCACCAGCGCAACAATCAAAATGCCCTGAGCTACCCGCACATCTGCTTTGCCGTGTTCACGCTTTTGATTAAAAACATTCACTGGTTTTAAATAGTGCCAGAGAGCAGCCAAACAATCAAGTTCGATTACCGCCCATACCAAAAGAGTTTTTGATTATTCAGAATGGATATCTTATTAAAGATTTCTGACAGAATTTTCTGTCTTTAAGTTGACGAATATCCGATGCGTCCGCAAACTACACTATCTGTATGAGTGCAAAAACGCTTTTCTCAACTTCAAAGGAGTCACCATATTCTTCGAACACCACAAGGGATGAAAAAACGGAGCGCGGGCTTCCAGCCCGTGTTCTGGGGCGGGGATTGGCGGGCTGGAAGCCCGCCATCCGTTTATTTTCAGATGAGGTGTCGGCTAGACCGCCAAGAAAAAAACTTGTTCTCAAGCTCGTCCCTTACCTCCAGCCGCACCACGAGAATACGAGATAAAAATACGCCCAATGTCCACGCGCTTTTTCACCAACTCTAACGAACTGACGCTCTTCAAGAAATTTCAGGGTGTTTTCACGAACAACCCCGATATTGAGCACTTCGATGCGCTCGTAGGTTATCTACGCTCCTCTGGGTATTTCGCACTCCGTCCTTACCTAGAAAAAGTCCCGAACATCCGAATCTTGGTTGGCATCAATGTGGATGCCATCATGGCCGACTACCACCGTCGAGGGCTGTTATTTCTGGCCGATCCGATGAAGGCTCTCGAAGAGTTTCGCGATTGGCTGAAGAAGGACATTCAGAGCGCGGCCTACAAGCGCGAGGTTGAGACGGGCATCCTGCTGTTCGTGGATGATGTGGTTTCTAAAAAGATCGAGCTTCGCGCCCACCCGACCAAGCGGCTTCACGCCAAGCTCTACATTTTTCGCCCCAAGGGGTTCAACGAACACAAGCCAGGCGCGGTCATCACGGGATCATCCAACCTGACCGCCGCTGGTATCGGTGTCGAGGATCAAGTCAGCAATTACGAGTTTAATGTCCTCCTCCACGATTTCGATGATGTGCAATTCGCGACGGATGAGTTTGAGAACCTGTGGAAAGAGTCTGTTGAAATCCTCCCCTCATTCCTCAAAGAAGTCCGCGACAGCACTTATCTCGCCTCGCAGGTCACGCCGCACGAACTTTACTACAAGCTCCTGTTAGAATACTTCGGACAGAGCATCGAATACGACCCGAACGCCATCACCGACATGCCGGAAGGTTACAAACGGTTGACCTATCAGGTGGATGCCGTGACCAGCGGCTTTCGCCTTCTGGAAAAGCACGGCGGCTTTTTTCTTGCGGATGTCGTCGGCTTGGGAAAGACGATGATCGCCACGCTCATCGCCAAGAAATTCTTCTTCCACAACGGTTTCCCCGAGCATCGATCGCATACACTCATCGTCGTGCCACCCGCCGTCGAGGATAGCTGGCGCGAGACGGCCAAGGAGCAATTCCGCCTCGATAACTGCGACATCATCACCAACGGGAGCCTCCACAAAGTCAAACGCCCCGAAAAATACGACCTCGTCATCGTGGACGAGGCGCACAAGTTCCGCAACGACACCGCCGACGCTTTCGACGAGTTGCAACGCATCTGCAAATCGCCCACGCAGCGCATCCTTCCGGACGGCTCGCGGGCCTCCAAGCGCGTCATCCTCGTCAGCGCCACGCCGTTGAACAACCGCCCCGACGACATCCGCAATTTGATTTCCCTGTTTCAAGATTTGAAGGACTCGACCTTGAGCATCGCCAACCTCCAGCATTTTTTCGCCCGTTGCCAGAAAGCCTACCAAGAAGCACACCGCGAAACCGACCCCGAAGCGGCGCGGCAAAAGGTCAAAGAAATCTACGAACTCATCCGCACCAAGATCATTTCCGAAGTCACCGTCCGCCGCACGCGCAACGACCTGCAGGAACACGAAGACTACAAGCAGGACTTGGTCAACCAAGGCGTTATTTTCCCTAAGATCGAGCCGCCGCGAAAAATCCTCTACCCGCTATCGCCCGCGATCGAAGGTCTTTACGACCGCACCATGCGTCTTCTCTCGCGGATGGACGGCGATGGGCTGACCTACAACCGCTACCGCGCCATCGGCTTTTTGAAGCCAGAGAAAAAGCAAAAATATCAGAACGCCGACCGCATCTCCACACAGCTCGCTATCATTATGCGGACGCTGCTCGTCAAACGGTTGGACAGCAGTTTCCACGCATTCAAGGAATCGCTCCGCCGCTTCCGCGATGCCACGGGCGTCATGCGCGATATGTTCGCTCGCGGCACGATTTACATCGCCCCTAACCTCAATGTGACCGAGTTCTTGATGGAGGGGCGCGAGGAAGAGCTGATCGCCAAAATCGCCGAACGCCAGCCGACCGACCCTACCATCGAGATTTGCTCACCGTCGGATTTTGAAACGGGCTTCACCGACGGCATCGAATCCGACTGGCAAAAGCTCGACACCCTCTACGACGAGTGGAAGCGCATCGAGGAAGACCCCAAGCTGGACGAGTTTTTGCGCCACCTGAAAGGCGACCTGTTTGACCCGAAGCTCAACCGCCAGCACAAGCTCGTGGTCTTTTCTGAATCCAAAGAGACGACCGCCTACCTGCTCGGCAAGCTCACCCAAGGCGGCTACAAGCGCGTCCTCACCGTCAACTCGGAAAACCGTTCCGAACGGATGCCACTCGTCCGCGCCAACTTCGATGCCAATTTCAAGGAACAGGCCAACGACTACGACATCCTGATCTCGACCGAGGTTCTCGCCGAAGGTGTGAATCTCCACCGCGCCAACATCATCGTCAATTACGATACGCCATGGAACTCCACCCGCCTCATGCAACGCGTCGGTCGCCTGAACCGCATCGGCTCTGTCGCCCCCCGCATCTACATTTACAATTTCTATCCTACGGCCAAGGTGGACGACGACATCGAGCTGAAAAAGAAGGCGATCATGAAGCTTCAGGCTTTCCACACCGCCTTGGGTGAGGATAGCCAGATTTACTCGGAAACAGAGGAAGTGGACAATTTCGGCTTGTTCGATCGCTCGCCCGAGGAAGAGGAGCGCGATCAGCGGTTGGCGTTGCTCATGGAGTTGCGCCAGTTTCGCCAGCAAAACCCGGAGGAGTTTCGCCGCATCAAAGGCTTGCCGCTCCGCGCCCGCGTAGGCCGCGCCGACCCACGGCGGGCAGGAGGCACCGTCGCCTTCATCCGCAGCCATCGGCGCGACGCGTTTTATCGCGTCAAACCCGATGGGGCGCTGGAGGAAATCAGCCTACTCGAAGCCGACACCGAGTTCCGCGCTCCTGACCCTACGGAAAAGGCGATCCCGCTCCACGCCGCTCACCACGACCACATCAATGACGCATTGGCCAAATTCAAGGAGACGGTGATCTCCGAAGCGTTGCAATCCGAAATGGTAGATGCCCACCAAGGCCCGAACGAAGTCAAAGCACTACGCTACCTCGACGGCTTCGCCAATCTCCCCTTTGTCAACGATGACGAGCGGGCTTTGATCCAAGCCGCCAAAACAGCCATCCGCCGCGCCCGTTTCCAAAATCTCCAGCGCCAGATCAACGCGCTCCAGCGTTCCACCAAAACCGTGAAAATGACACCCGCCGCACTCGCCGACAAACTCATGCTGATTCTCCGTTCCTATCCCCTGCTGGAACCAGAGGGAAAGCCAATCACCAACGCCCCGCACGCCCTCGACACCACGCCCGACATCATCCTTTCGGAATCGTTTAGCCAATGAATCATCCCATGTTCCCCACATCGTTTTTTGCAAAAATCTTATTTGACGAGCTAGCTCGTAAGGAGTATCGTGGTGACAACAATACCCCCCACGCCTCTCATCAGAACGGCGCACCAGGGGGGTTTCCTTTTATTGAGGGGTGCTCATGAGCAAGATTCCACAGTCGTTTCAGGAGCAGCTCGACCTTCTTAAATCACGCGGATTAACCGTGGGAGACGATCCTTTTGCCCTTCATTGTTTGGAACACCTAAATTATTATCGTCTCTCGGCTTACCGTTTTCCTTTCACTGTTCCATCCAACCGTGACCAATTTCGCCCAGGCACCACCTTCCAGCAAATTTGGGATTTATACCATTTTGACCGTACCCTTCGCCGTTTGATTTTGGAAGGTTGCAAACGGGTGGAAATTTCAGTCCGTTCGAGGTTTGCCTATGAAATCAGCCACAGGCTCGGCCCACTCGGCTATCTTGAAAACCATCACTTCGGTGACCCTCTGATTCACGCCAAGACACTTGTCAAGCTTCACGGTGAAATGGATCGTAGCAAAGAGCCATTCATAAAGCACCATCGCAACACATTAAAGATGCCTTGGCCGCCAGCTTGGGTGGTCGTTGAGGTGGCTTCATTTGGAGTCATCTCAAATCTTTTGAGTCAGATGCAACCGCCAATCCTTCGACAAAACATTGCTGACACCTACCAGTTGGATGAAAAAACATTTTGCTCGCTGTTTCATCACCTGTCCGTGCTACGCAATATAGCGGCACATCACAGCCGACTCTGGGATCGCAAGTTTGTCATCACCTTCCAGATCCCTCGCAAAAAACCAGCCAGCCTCTGCCCGAATTTCCATTTGGCCGTCGTCAATCCTCCCAGCCGGGAAAGCAAAATTTACAACTCACTGATTATGCTCGTCCACATGATCGAGATTATTGAGCCGACCAGCCACTGGCCGACAACCTTATCTAAGCACATCAAAACCTTGGATTCCCGCTTGATTTCCGACATGGGCTTCCCAGACGACTGGCAACATCGCCCCATGTGGGAAAAACATATCGCCCGACCATGACATCCTCCCAAATCCAGCCCATCCTCCAGCAAACATACGATGCCCAGCGTTGGCTACAGCTCTTGCGCGACATTCTCCCCAGCACGGAGGTCTTTGTCAGCCCCCAGCCTATCTCCACCACGCCTGACATACCGCAAGCTGTCCAACTTGCCCGCGTCCGCTTGGGTGATCACAAACAGCTCGCCGTCTTGCAGGTTCGTGTCAACGATCGCATTGATTTGCTCCGTAACCGCGTCGGACTTCGCAACCTTGTCTCCCGCTTCATTGATCAAGCGGAGTATCACGGTGTGCTTGCTGTATTCCTTTCGCCCCAGCAAGATTTCCGCTTCACCTTTGCGGCACGCATGACGGAGTTTGATGATGACGGCAATCTCGTCAGCCGTGAAACTGCGCCTCGCCGCTATACCTATATTCTCGGCCCGAACGAGTCCTGCCGCACCGCCGCTGAACGCTTCCTGCAACTGTCCGAAAAGGGCTTGGGGGCAACCATGCAGGATGTCATCGAGGCATTTTCCGTTGAGAAGCTGAATAAAGAGTTTTTTGCCGATTTCTCACGGGCTTTCGGACGCGTGAAGTCTGAAATTGAAAAGCTCAATCAGTGGGAGGAAAAGATCGCCAAAGAAGAGACTCAAACACTACTCAATCGCCTGCTCTTCCTCTATTTCGTCCAGCGCAAAGGCTGGCTCAACCGCCAGCGCGATTACTTGTTCCGTAATTTTTCACGCTTCGACAGCGACGCACCCACCAAGACCACTTTTCTCGACAATTTTTTGCGACCGCTTTTCGTCAAACTGAGCACCGAAGGTTCTCAAGCCGACATCCCAGATCACGACCTGCCATTCCTTAACGGCGGTCTGTTCGCCGATGAATATGGCGACGAAAACCACGATAAGATCGGCCAACGCCACCACCAATTGCGCATCGGCAACAACATCTTCCGCTCCGTGTTCGACGATCTGCTCGAACGCTACAATTTCACCATCCAAGAAGATTCGCCTACCAATTACGAGGTCGCCATTGACCCGGAAATGCTCGGTCAGATTTTCGAGGAACTCATCCTGACCAGCGAGGAAAGCGAGACCGAGGGCAAATCCAAACGCCACGACACAGGCAGTCACTACACCCGCCGCCCCATCGTCCATTACTTGTGCCGCGACAGCTTGGCGGCATGGTTGGAAAGTCAGCCGCCGTTCGTCGGGATGAAGGACGCAGGCGAGCGCGTGCGCAAACTCCTTGCCCTCGACGCCACCGAAGGCATTGACGAAGATACGCGCAGGGCGTTGGCCGAAATTCTCACGGCTGACGAAGCCGCCGCATTGCTAGACCGCCTGTTTGAACTCCGCGCCTGCGATCCCGCCGTCGGGTCGGGCGCGTTCCCGATGGGCCTGTTGCATGAGCTGGTTAATCTCGCCCGGCTCTGCGCCACTCGCGCCGCCGGCAAAGACCCCGTGCTGGGCGAACGCTCGTGGCTCTACAACACCAAGAAGCGCATCATTGAGCGCGTCATCTACGGCGTGGACATCCAGCCGCAGGCCGTGGACATCTGCAAACTTCGTCTCTGGTTGAGCCTCATGGTGGATTACGAATTGAGCGCCGACCCGGATACCTGCGAGGCCACATCCTTCCGTAAGGCTCTGAAGGAAATCGAGCCGTTGCCCAACCTCGATTTCAAAATCCGCCGCGCCAATTCGCTCGTGGATTACATCCACGGCGAGCCGGTCGAGTTGAAACAGCTTTCTAGCGAAACGGGGGCGGCTTTTGCCCTCTCAAAACTCAGCACCGCCAAGCGTGAGTTTTTCAACGCCCGCAAGGCAGCGGACAAGCGCAAGCTCCGCCTCGATATTTACGAGAACATCACCGAACTGGCGAAGATTGAACTCACCCGCGCCCGCACGGATGCCGCAGGACTGGGTTTCGCGTTGGACGACCGCGACGCCGAGCGCGTGGCCGAACTCGACAAGGGGTTGAAAGAACTCGGCTTCGTCAGTGCGCAGGTGCGGGCCGCGCGCAAGATGAAGGCGCAGGAACAGGAAGAAGCCCTGGAACGCATCCGGGCGCAGTTCGATGATCCTGAAAAACCCACCTTCGTCTGGCAGTTGGATTTTGCCGAGGTATTCCATCGCGACGAAACGCCGCGTGGTGATTCATTGTTGCCCACCGATAAACCGGACAAGGCTGGCGCGACCAGCACCCGCAACGGCTTTGATCTGGCGATTGGTAATCCGCCTTTCATCCGCATCCAAGTTCTGAATAAAACCAATCCCAAGCTCGCGGCGTATTACAAGCAACGCTACCAAGCGGCAGCGAAAGGCAATTACGATCTTTATGTTTGCTTCGTCGAGCGCGGGTTGGAGCTTTTGCACCAGAACGGCCAGTTGGCCTACATCCAGCCGCACAAGTTTTTCAACGCGCAGTATGGTGAACCGCTGCGCGAATTGCTGTCGAAGGGCAAAAACCTCCGCCATATCGTCCATTTCGGCGACCAGCAGATTTTCCCCGGTGCGACAAACTACGTCTGTCTCCTTTTCCTCGCGAAAGCAGGAGTGGCAAAATGCCGATTTGTCAAAGTCAGCAACATTGACGACTGGCTTGTAACACTTGAAGGAACTGAAGCGGACATAGCGGCGAAGGATATTGGAGTTGCCGACTGGAACTTTGCCGTCGGCAAAGGCTCATCGATTTTTGAGCGCCTCAAACAAATGCCCACCAAGTTCGGCTACATTGCCGAACGTATCTCGCAAGGCATCCGAACAAGCGCCAATGAAGTCTATGTCTTGAGCGTGAAGACCGAAGGCAGCGGACATGTGGAAGCGCACTCAGAGCAACTCGATGAAGAGGTTTCTCTCGAACGTAAATCTGTCTTCCGCTTCCTTGGCGGTCGAGAAATCAAACCGTATCGCATATTGCCTTCAAGCAAGGTTGTGATTGTCCCTTACAAGCTGGCAGGAAGGCAATCAACCCTCATCCCGATAGCGCAACTGCGCGAAAAGTTTCCGAGCACTTGGGATTATCTCCGCAGGAATCAAGATTATCTTTCGGCGCGTGAAAATAGCCGGTTTGCTGGAGCGGACTGGCATCAGTATGGGAGAAGCCAAAACATCGACTTGATGCTTCTGCCGAAGATTCTTGTTCCCGACATTGCCGACCGCGCTTCCTTCGCGCTGGATGAAACGGGTGCGTTTGCTTTCACAAGCGGATACGGGATCACCCTCAAAGAGAATTGCGGTCTAACGCTGAAATACGTCTTAGGTTTGGCAAACAGCAGCATCTTGGATTTCTACTGGCGTCAAATAAGCACGCCCTTGCGCGGCGGCTTCTTCCGATATTTTACTCAATTCATTGAGCAATTACCAATTCCCGAAAGCAAAGCGGAGCAACGCAAAACCATCGAGTCAATTGTCGCCTGCATTCTCTGGTTGCACGCTCGCAAAACCGCGCGGGAAGATTCGCGCGAAACGACCGGCGCTCCGTTGATCGCCGCGTTTTTCGAGCAGTGGGTGAACGCGCTGGTTTACGAACTGTTTTTCCCGCAGGAACTCCACGCCGCCAGCCTGCACTTCTTTGATTTGATTCATGCGTTGAAAATGAAGCCGCTGGAATCGCTCGCCGAGGCCGAGCGGTTGCCCGAGTTGCAGGTGCTGTTCAAAACCACCTACGCCTCCGACCACAAACTGCGCCAGGCGCTCTATCGCCTCAGCTCGCTGGACTTGGTCCGCACCATCGAGGGCAAAGCATGAGAATCACCGGAGTCGCAATCGATAACTATCGCGGCTTCGCTGGCGAATCGTTTCGGTTGACTCTGGAGCACGGCGAGAACCTGCTGGTCTATGGCGAGAATGGCGCGGGCAAATCGTCGCTCTACAACACCCTCAAGGATTTCCTCCACGCAGCCACCAACAAAAACGTAAACCTTGAGCAACGGCGCAATCGGGACAACTTGGCAGGCGCTCCTGCCGTCCGCATTACCACGACGACTACACCCATCACGGAGTGGACACCGGCGGCACGCGGCCAGGATGCGGACAATTGGCGCACGTTGGACGACGGAAAGGGTTTTCTCGATTACCGTCAGTTGCTCCGGTTTTACAATGCGCCTCACGACAGCGGTGGACGGATTGATTTGTTTCGCCTGTTGGTGGAAGGAATGCTTGCGAATCACAGGATGGAAGTTCGCGGCAATCCGACGTTCCTCTCTGAATGGCGGTGGATTGAGCGCCAGCCAAAATTACGGCTCTACGAGAACGAGAAGCAGGAGCTAAAGAATCGCGTGGACCGCTTCAACGCCGCGTTTCAGATAGCGGCCAACGCACTGGCAGCGCGAGCCACCGAATTATTGCACAAGTTTGAACCACAGATGGCCGTTGCCTTCGCTTGTGAGGTGAACGGTGATTTCACTTGGAATCCCAAAAGATTGACTGTGCCGCGCTTTGTCGCGGAAGCCCCACGTCCTGAGCAAGCTCCTGTCACCGACTACCACGAGGTGTTCAATGAAGCGAAGCTGTCAGCGATGGCCATCTGCCTTTTCTTCGCCGCTCTGGAAACCTGTCCAATTGAAGGGCCACGCCTGCTTGTGCTCGATGACGTGCTCATCGGCCTCGACATGGGCAACCGGCGCAAGGTGATCAATCTTGTTCAGAAACTTTTCCCCAACTGGCAGATCATCGTCCTCACCTATCACAAGGCGTGGTTCGAGGTGTTGAAGGCCCGTATCAAAGTCGGTGCATGGGGTGGCAATTCATGGCGCAGCCTCGTCCTCCGTCCGCAGCGTTGCCAGAAAACCGGTTTGGTCACCATCGCGCACGAAGAAAGTGGCACGGCATTGGAAACCGCTGCGCTCTGCCTGGAGCGTCGCGACCACAAGGCCGCCGCCGTGTATGCGCGCACCGCGTTCGAGATCGTGCTACACAAGCACGCTGACCGGTTGCACCTGCCCGTCCAGTTCAAAGAAGACCGGCTCAAATTGGATACGGATGATTTCTTGAATCCGTTCGAGAAACGGTTTGACCACTTGGTTGACCCGCTGAAAAAGGCGCAGGCTCTAGGCTTGGTGGCCGAGTTGCGATTTGTTCGGCGCACGGTTCTCAATGCTTTTGCCCACGCCGATGAAATCAGCGAGGACGAAATCGCCGGTGAAGTGGATCACGGCATCAAGGTGGTTCGCGATTTCGAGACATTCCTTGCGCCGCTGAAAAAAGCGGATTTCGCCAAAACGGTTTCAGAGGCCAAACCATCTGTGCCGCAACTGTTGATGCTGGCCCGTCAGCAGGCCACCGCTGGCAATCACAAAGCTGCCGGCCACGCGCTGGCTCAGGCCACCGCGATGTTCGTCGCGGAATACGCCGAATCCATCGGCCTCGCCATCCCATTCCGGCGCAGCCCGTCGTTCAACAACCTCTTTCGCGCCGTGTTCCCGGAAGACGCGATGGACGCCGCCGAGAAACGCGCCTTCCGCCCGCTGATACCATACTTTTTCGGCAGCTACGCGCCGAAGGACTTCAATGTGGATTTATTGAACGAAACCATCCGGCTGATTTTGCACACCGGCTACGGCAAATTGCTTGTTGCGCTACATCAACGAGCCAATCGACTACAAAAAGGGAAAAACCAGTGATTTTTCCTGCGTATATTTGGAATGAAGAGAGAGAAAGAATTTATCAATGGATAAAAAACGACCTTCAACTGCCGATATATGCCGAGGCATACAAAGGATCGGTCTATGTTCTGTGGAATAAAATACCCGGCTACATATCCTTTGTCAGCCACGCATGCAGAGATATACTCAACGGTCTCGCATCCGACTACAAGGGCATAAAACGCAAGCAAGTCCAGTATTTGGAGTTAGTAAGCGGTATTTCGAAAGATTGGAATTTAGGTTGGGGCAGAAAAGCTTCGATAATAAATGAAGAGCTTCCTGAATACATCAATATCCCTTCTGCAATATGCGAGCGAATGAATCATCTGATTAAAGAGCATGATGAAGGCAAAATCAGATCAGAAGAGTCAAAATACATATTCTTTCAAACATTCTTTGAATACAGAGATAAAGATAAAATCCCTTCTCAAATTATTAAAGAATGGAAGGAGTCAATGACATGGTTCCAGAAACATGCTCATTCAAGAAAAAAAGATTACGAAAACAGCATAGATGAAGAGTTGAAAAAGAGATTTTTAGACTATGAGAGAACATTGCTGACTGCCGCAGACAGCTTAACAAATAGGTTAAAGGAGATTGATGCAATCTTGGAAGAAACCAACTGAAGAATTGATCGAAAGAGCTCTTTCATCTATTAAACGAGAAAAAGAGCGAATTCGCTTTTTTTCTCGCTTGAATAACCCGCATTGGGTAGCTGAACTCGTAAAAAGAGAGTATTTTTCCGATCCTCCAAAAATCAAATATTTAGACGGTGGCGCATTGCAGTTTCCACTCTGGCATGAGTTGACATATCTCTCGCGAGTCGCAAGGCACATTCCAGCAGAAGCTATAAATATTGCCGAACGAATTCCTAAAACAGATAATCCTCAAATAGGGTATGAATACATTCAAATGGCATTGACGATTGACTGTCAGCATTCTGTTCGTCTGAAAGATAAGTTGATTGAATACATAAACAACCCATTTCATATATCAGTCTTAGAAATCTCAAAGGTGTTAGCCTTCTGGGTAAATGCAGGAAAGGATGGCATGGAGGCATCACTTGACCTTCTGCGAGCCATTGCTCCATTCAATCCCGATCCCAAGCAGGGTGAAAAAATTGCAAATCGCGCATCTGGAAATGAAATCGCGCAAATCTTCTCGTCACGCCTTGAACCTGTTCCAAAATTCGATGCGTGGGAATATCAGGAAATCATGCTCAAGGGAGTCAGACCCGTGGCCGATGTCCGCCCCTTGGAGGTTTGTAAAATATTGATTGAAGCTCTGGATCAAATGATTCGACTCAGCAAGCATTGGGATGATTTAGAAAAAACAGAAGCGAATGGGTATGACGGATCAGAGTTCTGGTGCCAGCGAGTGGATGCCCCCGTCAGTTATTCGAGCGCAAAGGAGGTATTGGTTCACACCCTAACCTACGCGTGCATGACGGTTTTTGAGAAAGATGCGGTGAATATCGATAGGTTGATGGACACCTTGCAGCCTAAGAAATGGAATATCTTCCGCAGAATCCAGTATTCCCTCTGCGCCAGGTTTCCGGAGCCGATGAAGGATCCGATAGCCGGGTTTATTACTGCTACCACAAAATACTCCGATGGTGATTACGGACTCGAATTTGCAGACATGGTTTCAGTGGCATGCCCGAAGTTTGGGAAAGAATTGCTGGCAGATGATCAATGGACAAAGATTTTTGAGGCTATTTTAAGTGGGCCAGACAAACCACGAATCAAAGAATTCTGGGGCGACAAGTTCACGGAAGAAAATTTCCTTAAACGCAAAATGGTATTTCATAAAATGCAATTCTGGCCGTTTAAGGCTGTTCTTTTCGGGGAATATAAAGAGGTATATGACGAGGCATGTCGCCAGTTCCCAGAACCTGTTAGTTTGGATGACTATGCCCCATTTTCCACGGGCAATGGTGCCAAGGTGGTGGAGTCTATCGCACCGACTCCCATCGAGTCACTATCGTCCAAAAACGATGAGGACTTGATCAAATATTTGAACGAATGGGACAACCCCGGTCGCAAACCAGATGAATGGTGGGTAGAGATTGATCACAATGGGCTTGGCAAACAATTCGCTGATCTGATTAAAAACGCCCCCAGCCGTTTTGCCAGATGGAGCGAAAAATGGAACCAAATCTTGCGCCCCATCTATCTGCGCTATGCACTCGATGTTGCCTCGGATTTTGTAAAAACTGGAAGTCTCGATCAGATGGAATCGTGGCTGGCTCTTTGCAGTCATGTTGTTTCTCAAAATGATGCCCCGAAAACGGATGATACAACGGCGAGCGAAACATCGGCAGAAAAGCCACACTGGACATCAGCTAGATCAGCCGCCGCTGACTTCCTCAGAGCCATCTTTGCCAAGGAAACGAATCTTCCAATCAAATACAAGGATGATGTCGGCTCCCTCCTAAAAGCACTTTGCACTCAATACGATTCCAGACTCGATAAAGGATGGACCCTGCTAGTTGATAAAAAAGAACCCATCTCTACGGCCATCAATACCGTCAGAGGTCGCGCCTTGCAGGCTTTGTTTGCGTATGCGAATTGGCTGGGGAGAAATGATCAAAGCGATGACCTCTCTAAGGCTATATTAGAAGGAAGATTTGCAGAGAAGCCAGCCCTCACGGAGCCCGAATACGCCCTTTTAGGAATGCACTTTTATGATCTCATGCGTATTGACCTCAACTGGGCGACGGAGTTGGTTCCTCGATTATTCTCGAAAACAGACAACTCGGAATACTGGCGAACGGCCTTAACCTCGTATCTTGTTTTTAACAACGCACATTCAGGCGCTTTTGATGCGTTGAAAGCGACTCTTGTACAAACTCTCGAAAATGTTTCACTCTTGCAGAAACAGGAAGGGGAGCAGAAAGAAGCACTGGAAAGCCTCGGTGGACACTTGGTCTCATATTATCTCTGGGAGAAATACGAGCTAACAGGGGATGCTAGCCTGATTGCAAAATACTATCAAAAGGTTGACCCACGGTATTACGCCGCCCCAGCCCACTACATCGGCGTGGGAATCAAAGATCAGACTAATTTCCCTGACCAGAACCCTCAACTGAAAGAACGCATCAAAAAATTCTTTGAATGGAGGTTAAGCACAGCGGAGGAGCGATTCAAGGATCCCCCAGAAAGAGCTGATGATTACTCCAAGGAATTGCTGGAATTTTACTGGTGGTTTCAGTGTCGTGGGCTTGAGATAGGGTGGAAATTTGAAAAACTGCTAAAAGTTTTAGAATTGGTCAAAACACCTGGGCATATTTCAATGTTGCTTGAAGAATTATCCAAGCATCTGCACGACCATCGCAAAGAGGTGTTGCAATGCTTCGCTGCTATCACCTCGAAGACTCAGCCAGACGAATATTTTTTCATAAGCGATGAACACGCCAAACCCATTCTCCTCGTGGGGTTGAATAGCGAGGATGCTGAATTGAAAAAACTGGCAGATGAAGCCCGTGAGAATCTTCTCAAGGCTGGTAGTTTTGAATACCTTGATGTTGGAAAATGAAACTTAAACATGAATGACGACACGCCAATAAAAGCCTATGAACGGGCATGCCGCCGCTCCCTTCTATTTTCAGAAGATATCCATCTGGAACTGATCAAATCTACCTCACCCACTTTTAATCACACCCTGCTCTCACAGCTATATTTAGATGGATATGGCCAAAACTTTTCTCCAAACACTATCAGGCATGGTACTCTTGTAGCGAGCGAACGCTAAAACCAGATTTTTTGAGAGATTCAATGCCGCGCACCGCAGCCTGCGCTCCAGCGAGCGTTGTCATAATCAGCACTTTGCGGTAAAGCGCGGTAGTGCGTATTTTCACCTCGTCCTCGCGTGCGTTTTTGCCGCTTGGCGTGTTTACAATAAAGGCGATCTCGTCGTTGATGAGCATGTCCAGCACATTGGGACGCCCCTCGGCGACTTTGAACAGGTAGTTGACCTTCACGCCTGCCAACTCAATGGCCGCAGCCGTGCCGTTAGTGGCATAAATCTCAAACCCCAACTTGGACAGGTCGGACGCGACCTGCACGGCGGCTGCTTTGTCGGCCTGCCTCACGCTGATGAACACCTTACCCCCAAGAGGCAGCGGCGGCTGACATGCCATTTGTGCCTTCGCATAGGCGAGGCCAAAATTGGCGTCTATACCCATCACCTCGCCTGTGGATTTCATTTCAGGCCCGAGCAAAATATCCACGCCACGGAATTTCGCAAACGGGAAAACCGATTCTTTGATGGAATAGAAAGGCGGGATGATTTCACCGATGAAACCTAGTTCACCCAGCGTTTTGCCAGCCATTATTTTTGCAGCGAGCTTGGCCAGTGGCCTGCCTATCGCTTTGCTTACAAACGGAATCGTCCTAGATGCACGCGGGTTGACCTCAAGCACATAAACCGTCTCGTCCTTGATGGCGAACTGCACATTCATAAGCCCACGCACTTTCAGCTCGCGTGCCATGGCAAGCGTGGCCGCACGGATTTCTGAAAGCACTTTTTCCGAGAGCGAAAATGAAGGAATCACACAGGCACTGTCCCCAGAGTGGACACCAGCCTGCTCAATGTGCTGCATGACTGCGCCTATGACGGATGTTTCTCCATCGGAAATGCAATCCACATCCACCTCTACAGCGTCATCAAGAAAACGGTCTATAAGCACTGGACGCTCCGGCGATGCCTCGACAGCGTGGCGCATGTAGTGGCGCAGATCGGCGTCGTTGTAAACGATCTGCATCGCGCGCCCACCTAGCACGAACGAGGGGCGAACGAGCACTGGATAGCCCACCTTCTGGGCTGCGGCCACAGCTTCGTCCTCGCATGTGGCCGTGCCATTGGGAGGCTGGTGCAAGCCGAGTTGATCCAACATCTGCTGGAATAGTTTCCTGTCTTCGGCCCTGTCTATGCTTTCCACGGAAGTCCCGATTATATTAACCCCGTTCGCAGCCAATCCTGCGGCAAGGTTTAGGGGCGTCTGCCCACCGAACTGGACTATTGCGCCCCAACATTGTTCGCGCTCGTAGATGTGGAGAACATCCTCCAGCGTGAGCGGCTCGAAAAATAGTTTGTCGCTGGTGTCATAGTCTGTGGAAACAGTCTCGGGATTCGAGTTAACCATGATGGTTTCAAAACCGATCTCCTTGAGTGCAAATGCGGCGTGGACGCAGCAATAATCGAACTCAATACCCTGCCCTATGCGGTTAGGGCCACCGCCGAGGATCATCACCTTCCTTTTTTCGGACGCCCTTATTTCGTCGTCCTCCCTGTCGTATGTCGAATAATAATATGGCGTGTAAGCCTCGAACTCGGCTGCGCATGTGTCCACCAATCGGTATGATGGCATAAGCCCTTCGCGCCTGCGCTTCTCGCGGACATCAGACTCCGTGACACACGCAAGATGTGCTATCTGGCGGTCTGAAAAACCGAGACTCTTGGCCTCAGCCAGAGGCATTTCATCAAGCGTTTTGCCGCGCATCCCATCTTCGGCTGCCACGATTTCGCGGATGTTTTCTAAGAACCACTGGTCTATGCGCGTGAACTTATGAATCTCTTTCATGGACATTCCAGCGCGGAATGCATGGCGGATGTAAAAAAGCCTCTCCGCACAAGGAGTGATAAGCTTTTTGTGAATTTCTGGTAGCGGTGGTATCTCGTCTTTACCGTATTTACCGCCGCTGAGCCCCCACGCGCCAATCTCAAGAGAACGGAGTGCTTTCTGGAGCGACTCCTTGAATGTGCGCCCGATAGCCATAGCCTCGCCTACGCTCTTCATTGCAGTGGTCAATGTAGGGTCGGCCTGCGGGAATTTCTCGAAAGTGAAACGCGGTATTTTCGTCACGACATAATCTATGGTCGGCTCGAAACTGGCTGGCGTTTCACGCGTGATATCGTTGCGAATTTCATCCAGCGTATAACCGATGGCGAGCTTGGCCGCAATCTTGGCAATGGGGAAACCCGTGGCTTTAGACGCGAGAGCCGACGAGCGGGAAACACGCGGGTTCATTTCAATGATGACCATGCGCCCCGTATCAGGACACATCGCAAACTGTATGTTCGACCCACCCGTTTCCACGCCGATCTCGCGTATGACAGCAAACGAAGCATCGCGCATTTTCTGAAACTCTTTATCCGTGAGCGTCTGTATCGGTGCAACGGTTATGCTGTCCCCAGTGTGGACGCCCATCGGGTCTAGGTTTTCGATGGAACAGATAATGACGCAGTTGTCTGCGCGGTCGCGCATCACTTCCATCTCGAACTCTTTCCACCCGACGAGAGACTCCTCAATGAGCACTTCGCCCACTGGAGAAAGCGCAATCCCGTTAAGGACGATCTGCTCAAACTCTTCCCTGTTGTAAGCCACGCCGCCGCCAGTGCCGCCCAGCGTGAATGCAGGGCGTATAATGAGCGGCATACGCCCTATTTTTTGCGCAATGGCATTCGCTTCTGCTATGGAATGTGCTGTGCCAGAATCAGGGACATCTAGCCCGATACGCAACATTGCTTCTTTGAATAGACCACGGTCTTCGCCCTTGCGTATAGCCTCCTCGTTGGCACCGATCATCTGGACACCATGTTTTTTGAGGATGCCCTTTTCTGAAAGAGCCATGGCCGTGTTCAGCGCCGTCTGGCCGCCAAGCGTAGGCAGGAGTGCATCAGGCTTTTCTTTTTCAATAATTTTTTCGACTGCTTCAGTCGTAATAGGCTCAATGTAAGTAGCGTCAGCAAACTCAGGATCAGTCATGATCGTGGCCGGGTTGCTGTTGACCAAAATCACACGAAACCCTTCTTCGCGCAAAGCCTTGCAGGCTTGGACGCCAGAATAGTCGAATTCACAGGCCTGCCCTATAACAATCGGGCCCGACCCGATAAGCAGGATAGAATGGATGTCAGTTCTCTTCGGCATAAATGCTGATTTTTTGGCAGAAATTAGAACAAAAGCAATGTCGGGGACAAATTTTTTTTGTGCGCAACGGCAATTTTATTTCGCCGTCCAGAGCCGCCACGCCGAATAAACGAGAAAAACTGCAAACGCCCTCTTTGCATAAAAGGCAGGAACTTTTTGCATTATGATAGAGCCGAACACGGCTCCTATCATGCCGGCTATGCAGCAGGCCCAAAAAATTTTCCAGTTGATCCTTTCCAGAAAAAAATTGGTGCCGCTCCCCGCAAGAGAAATCGGGATGATCAGAGCAAGCGATGTCCCGACGGCCACATGATACGGCACCCTAAAAAAAAGGATCAGCATGGGAACCATGATGGCACCGCCGCCTACGCCGAAACAGCCGCTGACAAAACCCGTCCCCAAACCCAGCAGCGCGTAAGACCAAAACGATGTTATTTCAGGTATCATGATTTATAGATATGTCACTGTCCGATATACGAGCACCACGCCCGCTCGCTCTCGTAAACCCTAATTTCGCTAAGCCCCGGCAACACGCCATCAAGCCGTTCCCAAAACCACCTGCACATTCTCTCGATAGTGGGGATTTCTAAGCCAGGAACCTTGTTCAAGTAGGCGTGATCCAACTGCGCCACGAGCGGGGATGCCGCCTCTGAAATGCGAGCCAAGTCGTACAAAAGCCCATTCTCGGGCGAGACTTCACCAGAAACCGACACTTCCAGCCTGAAGCTGTGCCCGTGAAGGTTGCGACATTTATGTCCCTCGGGAAAAATTTCCAAAGACTGCGCAGAATCGAACTCGAAAGATTTTGTAAGGGTCACTCTCATAGCCCACACTTATTGGCACAAAAACAGTGCTTAGTCCAACTCAATGCTTCGCCATGAAACCCAGTCGGCCAACGAGAGAGTCCCGTCCTGCCGCCAAGACGGCCTAGGCAACGACATTTTTCCAAGCCTGCAAAAACGGGTGGCACCACAATCGAACGGCTCTACACGCGACATTCCAACCGCTGAGATGTGCGCCTTGTAACCACACACACACCGCGCAACCTCTCCCAGCGACCTGGCATGTTTCAAAAAAACAACTCGATGCCCGCACGAAAGTTTGAACGACGAATCGGAATCCACTATCACAGTCCAGTCCGTCGAGGACGGCGAACAGATAAGAGGAAGCCCGTTGAAAACCGCCTCCCGCCGGGCACTGTGAACACGAGCAGCAGCACCCGTGTCGTGCGCGGCAACAGACTGGCCGGCACATATCTGCCTCAAAGCCTCGGCAAGCATTTCAGCAAACCGTACGCACGAACTTGGCTCTCCGCCAACCAAGTAGAATAGTTGCGGCGAAAGGCAGCCCATCTGGTCATCACAAAATAAATCCCGCGCCGCCGCCGCCGCTGAATCCGCACTAATATCCTCCTCGAAAACCACTCCGAAACTCGCACGATGCCCGTAGCCCAAAAAACGGGTTCCAGCCTGTTTTCTGAAAAACTCCACTGTCTCGTCGCTGCCAAAAACCACTGTCAGCTCGGCTCCTACCCAATCCTCTGGCGAAATATCAAAAGAGCATCTGACAGATTTAACTAGGCCGCGTTTTTTTAGTTCGGCAGCCATATTTTCGATGGCGGCAGACGAAGTCGCATCTCCTGGCAGCTTCAAAAAAAACTCGGAAACGCCGAGTAATGCGCCTCGTGCCAGTGCCTGCCACGCAGCAAATGGGTGCGTCCCCGAACAGACCACGACGACTTTTTTCGGGACGACAGGCTGAAAAATCACGCCGTCTTTCAAGATGCCATTTTCTAAAACATCGGAGCCACCCAACTCCAGTTCCAGCCACCCGAACAAGTCTGCGACAGAGACACTTTCCCACGCGGGAAATGTTTGCAAACAGCAGGCTAAATCTTCAATCCGTCCCATATAGCAGCCTCATCCTCCAGACTTTAGCCGACATCCCTCGGCTGTCAGAGAACATCCGCGCAACTCCGCTTCCGTATTTCTGCCAACGAGTTTCAGCAGCCCGTTTTCGATCCAGCCCAAGTCCTCCGTCTGGAGAGCAAGACATGTCTCCGCGTTCGCGAGATCAAGGATTTCTATGAGCCCTACGCGCCCGTCCTCTTGCAGCTCCCCCGTCTCTGGATTGCGCACGCGGAAACGCATCCACGGCGGCGGACGGTGCAGCCCGTGCCCGCCTTCGCCACCGGTGGCATACGCCTGCGAAAAAAGCTCAGTCATGCCATATTCGTTTATTGTAATAGAAGGGGAAAAATAGTCGTCCAATCGGCGGTAGAAATCCACCTGCGAAATCGTCCGCCTTCGCCCTTTGAAACCCCCAGTCTCCATGATAACAGAATGTGGCGGCAGCGGGCACGAGCCGTCCACCTCGTCCATGAGACGCGCAAAAAAAAGTGCGGTTCCAGCTAAAAAAATTGGCTCCACACACCCTGCTATCTCCGCTTTCATTTTGCTCGTTTGCAAAGTGCCGTTTTCGACGATAAACGGATCGCCTTTCACTTGGCATCCGAACGCCTCATGCCAAAACTCAAACATCTGCGAGAGCGACGAGTGCGGTGTTTCTAAGGGTGACTCTTTGAGAAATAAAAAACGCTGGGGCATCTCTTTTTCTGCGGAAGCAAAAAAATGCCTGATCCCCGCGCAAGCAGCCGTGGGGTAAAGGTTTGTTTCCCTGTAAAAGTGGCGTCCAGGACGCCCGTCCGTAGTGCCGCTCGTCTCAAACCACCCAGACGCCTTCTGCTGCGGAAAAACTGCCAGCCACGCCGCACTTTTAAAAACAGATTGCGGAATAGCAGGGATGTCTAGCCACGACGAAATCGTTTCTGGCGTCACACCCGATGCTCGGCAATAGGCTCCATACGATTCGATGGACTCGAACTGCAAACGAAAAATGTCGCGTGCGATAGTGCAGAAATCTTCCGCCCCCACGCCACGGATAAAAGCATCCACCCGCCCAACGATGGCACTGACTGAACCCGCATAACTGTCTGCTGAGCCACTCATGTTGCAACACCTGTTTTTTTCGCGCCATCAAGCAAGGCGAGAAGTCCGCTGAACAAATCTGGTTGCGTCTCGAAAAACATCGGCATCAAACCGTCTTGGCAAACGGCATAACATTTCCCCAAAACAGGCCCGTTCACAACGCAGGCATCCGTCCAGTTCTCCGCGATCTGGCGATGCCCAAGCAAAAGGGCATCGTCTGGCGTTCCGTCAACCTCGTACTTCCACCCGATGATGCGTGCCGCAGGGAAAAGCCCGCGCAGGTGGCGTATGACTTTGACGGCTGGCCAAAGCGTGACCGTGATCGCGCCTCCTGTGGAACGGATTTTTTTTTGTAGAATGGTATTCCCAGATGAATCGCAAACTCCAGCCACAATATAATCTCCGATGGCGGCGGCGTGAAAAACGGCATCCACAGAATGGTTGGGGGCAAACGCCGTAAGTTGATCGAGCAAATCCTGCCCCGTAGTGAACGAGCATGAGTGCGCGACGCGGTTTGGCTCGCGGCATGTGGCAAGAAGCCCTCCCCAACAAAAAACCTCGTGCCCGGCATCAGTTAAACGGTTGGAAAGCGCAACGCCCAACGAACCAGTCGAAAAATTGGTGATGCGCCTAACATCATCTATCGGCTCATAACTGGGTCCGCATGTGACGACTATTTTCACCCCGCCATAATCCGTTGCATCGAATAAAAATCAAGTGCCGATTCGCAGCCTGTAGAAAACCGGGTGTGATTAAAAGTGGGTGAGGTTGGGCAAACCAGAGTTGGGAAATAGCGCTCTCTTTGTCTGACAGTGTGGGGAGATGGAATCAGGCTCATG
>JAIFLJ010000182.1 GCA_020049135.1 bacterium
CACCGAGTGGTCACGGAGTTTTCCCGGCACCGTGCCTTCGGAAAGTGTCAGCCCTTTCAGCACATCCCGATTGTAGTCATCAATCAACTCCTGGCGCAGTTTCCGTTCACCGCCGTCCGCTCCGAGAAGCTGCTGAGTCTCGCGGTCGCAGACATCAATGATGTTCTGCACCTCCTGCTGGAGATACTGCTGCGACTTCGGCAGTTCTAGCTTTCCATCAATCAATTTCCGCACCTGCTCTTCGTTCAGAGTGTTCCCTTCGATGGCAGTCGTTGCCAGCACGCCTTTCGCCAGATAGATACGATGCAGATCAGCGGCCACATCTGGGCGCAACGGAACCCCGCTCAAGTGCTGAACCTTCGATGTGACCTCTCCCAGCAAGAGCCAGAGTCGGTGGTCGTCGGGTGGAAGCCGCAGTGAGAACTTTAGCCAAGGATGTGTGGTTTCATACTTCATGTCCGAATCCTGCATGGGTGCTTACTCGCCGTCAATGCTACTTTATGGCTGATTTGACATTTTCAGAAGGACTTTTAATGTCCTAATCCAGCGACCTCGCTTTGGATCGCTTCCCAGCCACTTTGCCGGCTCCCCTTGCGTTTGATTTTGCCCCTTTTCCACCAACGCCTGCCTAGCGAGTCCCTCGCTCTGGCTGCGATGCGTTCAGATACCCATGCATCATCAATGATCGCAATGCGTTTCTCTGACATGCAATATGGGCTACTCGTGAAAGACCTTGCACTGGCTGTGCTGGACGCGGTGGCACAGCTTATCAATAAACCCCAGTGGTTTGCCGCACAGAAGACAATCCCCCCACAGCTTACGCTGGCGCAATAATTTTTCTTTGCGCTCCTCTTGGTGGTGATGCTGCGCGAGATGTTCCCGCTCTGACCTCTCTGCCTCACTCCTGTCATCCATGATTTGGCGAAGCAGCTCTTCGGATAAATGCCCTCCACCACCACAGGTCTGGCAAACCTCTGTAAAGTGTCCGATCCCACCGCACACATCGCACACCAAACGCCCAGCTCCACGGCAACTGTCGCATGTCATAGAGTCCAAGACATCGCCCCCAGAATAGACGCTACCCCCACATTCAGGGCACTCTCCCCACCCAGTCCCACGACAATGTGAACACGAACGGCTAATTTCACCCTTTGCGTTGCAGTCAGGACAATCCATAATTGATATGCACGATATACAAAAAAAAGCTTTCCACCAGAACGAATCCAGCGGAAAGCTTTACGCGTAATTTTTTGAAAACTACTTTTTCATCCCCATATCAACAGGAATGCTTGAGAGTTTGGCTGAAACTGTTTCCAATGGCCATTGCCAGCGATCCACATATTCCACTTCCGCCAAACCGCCCACAATCATCTGTTTTTTTTGCTCTGGCGTAAGCGTGAACATTTTAACTGTGCCATCGTCAGATTTTACGGTCATCGAGTTGCGGCTTTCTTCAATGGCTGTAACTGTCCCCCTAAAAACTGCTGTGGGAGACTGCGTGACTACAGGTGTGTCCTTCATGACTTCTCCGACATCGGCACGGAGCGATGAGAAGTTGACCGTCCCGATGGACACAACAAACAATGCAATGGCTTTTTTCATAATTACAACAAGGATATGAAAGACATCCGCTTTGCCAAGAAACAATTGGGTTACAGTTTCAGAGAGGGTGTGATTAAATGCGGGTGAACCGCCCCGTTCTTCGATCGCCGCAAGGGATGAAAATGTGGTGCGGGCATCCTTGCCTGCTTCTTTTCCCATGCCACGGCACATCAGGACACAGGCGGAACGCCTGTGCTACATTCTATTTTCAATATCTACCTCACCCACTTTTAATCACACCATTTCAGAGACAACGAGGGATGCGTGACTTATTCGACCGGCTACCAAGGACACCATTAATCAGAGTTTCGCAATCTGCACATTGACGCTCTGCTTGGCCAAGCCTGCCTTTCTAAGCCATTTTTGCGATTGGTCGTCAGTCACCAAAACATCAACCCTATCCCACCCGCAAAGAGAACAGAGCGAACGCCGCCCCATTTTTTCGTGATCGGCCAGCAGCACAACTTTCTTGGCCTGCTCCAGCATAGCCAACTCCATCTCCACAATCTCTTCGTTATGGTTGGTGACACCGCCCTCATCCACACCACCAGCAGAAAGAAACAGCCACTTCGTATGATACGGGCGCAGCATAGCCCTCGCCTGCGACCCGAGCAGTAAATTGGACTGTGGGTAAAGGCGTCCTCCTGTCAGAAACACCTCCGCCCCAGCACCCAGACCGCGTGCCTGTTCAATTTTTTGCGCCACTGCAATTGAGTTCGTAATGACCTGCACCCGTTTGTAAGCCAAAAATTCCGCTAGGCACGCCGTAGTGGTGCCGCCATCAATCAACACGGAATCCCCATCTTTCACACCCTGCGCAGCCAGCTTTGCGATGGCTCGTTTCTCTGGCAAACAGCGCGTTTTTCGTGCGTCAAAAGCTGGCATCACCTCCCGCTGAACCTGGGCGCACCCGCCCCATGTCCTCTCGACTTCGCCCGAATCGGCCAGCCTGCCAAAATCACGCCGAGCTGTGGCTGGGGAAATACGCAAAATATCGCACATTTCCTCCAGCCTGACTTCCGAGAACGATTTCAGCCGTTCGCGAATCCAATCAAGGCGCATCCTCTGGCTTGGTAGCGCAGATTTTTTGTCTGTAACTGAAGTCGGCACGGTTAAATGTTTGACACGAGCATCCTCAATTTAGCAATATTTTCTGGTAGGCTTTGGCTCTTTTGAAAAATTGAGGATGTTCCGCAAACAAGCGCATTAGCCCCAGCCTTTAGCATAGACGGTATATTTTCCCAACTCACATTGCCGTCCACTGTCACATCGGCGGAAGTTTTGCCTGCCATATCAAGAAACTCCCTAGCCTCCGTAAGCTTTCCTATGGTGCCAGGGACTAGCTTCTGCCCAGCGTAACCTGGGTTGACCGTCATGACGCAGACATGATCCACGAAACCGAACAGGTGCTGATGCAAAGAAACAGGCTGTGCTGGATCAATAGCGATGCCTGGCGATGCGCCTAGCTCTCTTATCTTTTGAAGCGAAGCAACTGGATGGCGTGATGTCTCAGGATGTATCGTCACCCGGACGCCGAGATGTATGCCACAAAAAAGCGGCAGATGCTTATCCACATTCTCGATCATCAAATGTATATCTTGGACGATCGGGCACTCGCTGTGGACGGCCTTGCAATAATCTGCACCCAGCGAAAAGTTGGGCACATAGGCGCCGTCCATAATATCCATGTGGAGCAGCTCTATCCCCCCTGATTTGAGGGCTTCGAGGTCTTTGTTAAGTTCCAGAAAACTCGCGCACATCATGGATGGAGCGAGCTTGACAGCAGGGCGTGTGGTCATCGTGGTTTTCCTTTCATTTATGTTAGTTCTCTGGGTCGCCCGCGCCGCCATGTATTCCGTGGCGCAGGCTTGAACCCGCCAACAGATTAAAATTAAAATAAATCAAAATCAATCAAAATAAATCTTGTTCAATCAAAATCAATCTGCTTTACTAGACGCAATGAAAGCACTTGTTCTCGAATCCAACGGCAATCTAGTCGTCAGTGAGCGCGTGGTTCCACCCGCCCCGTGCGACCCATCACTCTTAGTTCGCGTAGCAGCATGCGGTATCTGCGGCTCCGATATACCGCGTGCGTTTGATAACGCGGCCTACCACCACCCGCTGGTGATGGGGCACGAGTTGAGTGCCATTGTGGAAGAATCCTGCACCGGAAGCCGCTTCAAAGCCGGGGATCGTGTAGCCGTTTTCCCCCTCCTGCCCTGCAAAAAATGCCGCCACTGCCAGACTGGTGACTACGCCCAATGCTCCAGCTACGATTACTACGGATCAAGGCGCGATGGCGGTTTCGAGGAATATTTGCGCGTCCCTGATGCCAACCTTTTTCGCATCCCGGACGGAGTTGACATCATCCACGCCTCCATGACTGAGCCTGCCGCAGTCGCCCTGCACGGTGTCCGCAAAATGCGGATTTCTGCTGGGGATAGCGCAGTGGTTTTTGGCGGCGGCCCCATCGGCAACATGACCGCACAGTGGCTCCGCATCCACGGCTGCTCGCCCGTGATCGTGGTAGATGTGGATCCCGTCAAACTCAAAATCGCTCAGGACATGGGTTTCACCACCGTGAACCCGAAAGAAGGCGACCCCGTGGCAGCCATCAAAGCTCTCACTGGCGGCGATGGTGCTTTGAGAGTCGTGGAAGCGTGTGGCCTACCCTCCACATTTCTACAGGCACTCCAGTGCGCCGCCTACTTCGCGGAAGTAGTTTTCATGGGCAACATCCACGGCACATTCCAAGTGGGCGAAAAAGATTTCTCATCCATCCTTCGCCGCGAGTTGGTGATTCACGGCACATGGAACTCAAAAGTCACCCCGCAAGGCACCAACGACTGGGAAACGGTTCTCTCGTTCATGGGCAAACAGCTCGTCCTCGGCCCGCTCATCAGCGACACGCCGTCACTGGACGAAGGCCCCGAAATTTTCGAGAGCATACGCTCCCGCAAACGCTTCCACAACAAAGTCATTTTCAAAATCTAAAAAAGGAAAAATATGATAGACCTCGGCATAAAAACTGACCCGATTGAAAACCGCTACTCCTTTGATTGGCTCTTTGACCTCTTGGCCGAAGAGCAGATCAAATTCGTGCAAGTAGGCTCATTTTACGAAATATATTTTCTCGATGACCCATACTTCATCAATCTTCGCGACAAAGCGGAAAAGCGCGGGCTAAAAATCAAAAGCGTTTTCACCGCGCACCGCGAACTAGGCGGATTCTTTTACGATGATCCGCACATGGAAAAAGCGGCGCGGCGCGGCTACGAAAAACTCATCCACGCAGCAACGCTTATGGGGGCGGAGTTTTGCGGTTCCAACCCCGGCGCGATCTACCGCGACCGCATGTCTCACAAGTCTGACGGTATCGCCTGCTATCTCAAACACATGAAGGAGTTGCAGCACATCGCCAAACAAGGCGGCCTGCGTGCCCTGACCATCGAGCCGATGTCTTGCTCCGCCGAACCCCCCACTACACCTGAAGAAACGCGGTTCATGATGGAAGAACTCAACAGCTACCACAAAGCGCACGCCTCTGACACGGTTCCAGTCTATCTCTGCGGCGACATCAGTCACGGGATGGCGGATGCCAACAAAAACATTGTTCACAGTAATGTTGAGCTTTTCGAAAGCCAAGTGCCTTGGATGTCCGAGTTCCATTTCAAAAATACCGACCCGATTTACAGCAGCACATTCGGCTTTTCCGACGAGGAAAAAAAGCGTGGCATAGTGAATCTCGAAGAGTTCAAAGAGCTCGTGGACAAACAAGCTGATAAATGGCCAGTGAAAGATGTTGTTGGATACCTAGAAATCGGTGGGCCAAAAGTGGGGCGCGACTACAGCGATCCGCTCCTTGGCCATGCACTGCGGGAATCTCTCCAAGCAATTAAATCCGTTTTCAAATACTGAACCAACACCCATAATTTGCAGAAATAAAAAAATGAAAAATATCGTATATTATTTGGACAAACCAAGCGGACAATTCACCCCTGTAACTGAAGAAATCGGCGAGCCTGCTCCTGGCGAAATACGCGTCCGCACCCTGCGCACCTCCGTTTGCCAATCGGATGTGGTCATCTACCGCGTTGGCCTTCCGCGCATCAAAAAATGGCCAGCAATCATTCTTCACGAAGTCAGTTGCGAAGTAGAGGCTGTCGGTGCGGGAGTTGAAAAATTTCAGGTCGGCGACCTCGTTGGCCTCGGCTGCGACATCCCTTGCGGCGATCTGGACTGCATCTACTGCGGCACAAAAGGGACGGGCGATTGGACATGTTGCCCAAACACCATCGCCACAGGGCACGAGTTCCCTGGTTTTGCAAGGACGCACGCGATCCTGCCAGACTGGTTTGTCAAACTCGGGCCAATCGTTAAGTTCGACAAAGGCATTTCCGCTGACCACGCATGCCAGCTTGAGCCCTTGGCCTGCGGGCTAGAAGGTCTCACACGCGTGAACAACTGCATTGAAAACCGGGTCGTCGTCCTCATCGGTTCCGGCTCCCAGAGCACCTACGCCCTCCAGTGCGCCCTCGCGATGGGCGCAAGCAAAGTGATATTAGTCAACCGTGGCGCGGAGAGGCTTGATCGCGTTCTGCGCGATTTTGGCAATGAGAAAGTCATTGGACTCCGATGGGACGAACAGATCGTTCAGAATGTTTTCGCTGCCTGCAAACCGTTCAACGAACCCCATTTCATCATGGTCACGGCACCATGCGAAGCTGGCTACCGCTTGGCCACACAACTCATGGGTTACGGGACGGTGCTAGACGGTCACGCGGGCGTGAAAGGTGCTGGCGGCAAACCCAAGATCAGCCACGAAGTGGACTTGAACAACGACATCCACTACAAGTTGCAATGCTACCAAGCCACGCACGGCTCCAACATGCACGGCATAGGTCTCGCCCACAAATTGCTGAACGGAAAACGCCTCCCAATGATTGATAAAATGACAAACGCCACCGAGCGTTTCAAAGCGCACCAGATCAAGGAAGCCATAGACAGAGCTGCCGACCCGGACAGCCTCAAAGTCATCATTGAGTGGGACTGATTGTCCACCCCATATTTTCATCACTTGTGGTGTTCGCTAGAAAATGGGGACTCATCAAAAAATTGAGTTTGGCACAGGCATTCCTGATTGCGTTTTCTTGATTCATGTTTTCAGCAGAGCGTGAAGAGCATCCAGCTTCTCATGCACTTCACCGTTCAAGTCTGACGGATCGCAAAGTGTGACAAGCGCATGCATTTCTCCTTTGCGTGCGAGCATCCGAGTTCCCGTTTCCTGTGCTAGTCGTCGGAAAAACTCCTCAGCAAAGAGGCTGAGTTTCTTCGACTGGGTTTGGGCACGCCAAAGCGTTTTTCGCATGGAGTGATCCGCCTTTTGGTAGTTCTCGAAATCTTCCAAGACACCATCAAACACCTCTTGCAAAATTAATTCATCCAACAAGCTTTGCTGTTTTTTTGCAAAGAGGTCTTCATTGGGCAAATGTTTATTAGCCCATGCCAGAAGCAGTTCTGGAGTGATGAAGTAGTTCTCGGGTTCGTAGCGCTTCCACATGCGGATTTGCAGTCCTCCTTGGGTGTATTCTTTGTGCTGCTTGCCATCGTTGTCCCGTATTTCTAGGCCGCGCAATTCGGGGATCATGCTTTGCAAGATGTGGAAGTGCGCAGAAGCCCGCAGCCCGTAACCGCCCTCCACACGATCCAGTTCGTCATCTAGGTCGCGATCTGGACTAGGGAAGTTGTCTTGGATGTAGTAAACATTCAGATGCGATCCGTCATCGAGGCTCTCTTTGACGGCATGATTCAGTTTGTCGGCAAAGGCTCGCAACATATCTACATCCGTGCCACCTTCCACATAGAAGACATGTCCCGTCTCCCGTGCCTTGATATAGTGTTCCGCTCCGAAGTGTTTCAGGGCGTTTGTGATTTGCGTCTTCTTCGCAAGATTCTCTGCCTGCCCAGCCAGAATCAGGGTCAAGTTCCGATCCAGCGCCTCACGCAACACGACCTCCGAATGTGTCACGATCACCACTTGGCAGCCATTCTTGTGGGCGATGTCCCGGAGCAGCACATACACCTGCTGCTGACGCAGAATTTCCAGATGGGCATCAGGCTCGTCAATCAGGAGCACACTGCCTTTATGAGAGTAGAGATGAGCAAAGATCAGCAGCATTTGTTGAAAGCCCCGCCCCGAAAGGGAAAGGTCTAGTTCACCGTCCGCACCGTCTTGTTCATAGGTGAGGTTCACTGCGCCACGCTCATTCTCCACTGGCTCTGTCAGCCGCACATGGAATAGACGGCGCATCAGGTCAGTAATCTCAGCCCAGTCCGTAGGTGTCTGCTGATGCACCAGCAAACAGAGGTTGCGCACCACTTCCGCCGTGTTGCCGCGCCCCAAGTGGAAATCAATCCGGTTCGGTTTGATGACGGCCTCGTCTGCCGAGATTCCCGACATGGGATAAAGTAGCGAGACATCCAGCGATGCCGCCGTCCGAAAGGCTTCTTCTTTCGCCAGTGATTCCTTCGCTGGTTCACAATACACCAGTTCATCGCTCGAATGATGGCGAAAAATCATCGTCACTGGCACAGGCTGCCCATGGACATCCACCGCCACTGTAATGCGCAAATCCTTGTTTCCCGCTTTCAGATTGTGCCAGAAATGGCGTGTCTTTGGCACAGGCACCGAAAGGATGCTCAATCGGTTTAGAGCATTGCCTTTCCGCTGCTCCGCCTTCGAGTTCTCCGATTCTGATCGCCATGTCCGCAGACCGATAGACCACAGAGCGATGGCCTGCAACGCACTGGTCTTCCCGCAGTTGTTCGGGCCAATCAACACCGCTGGATGATCCAATTCAATGCGCTGGGTGTCTCCGTAATGCTTGAAATTCTCGATTTCAACGAAATGCAGCAATTTCATGTTCTCGGATGGTAGCAGAGTGTTGGCAAAAGACAATTGTTTAGCCCCGAAGGTTTGGCACTGAGCAAAGCAACACCTTTGTAACGGAGAGAGGACATTCTTGTCCCCCAATTCTTCCATAATGACGCAGGCTTCGCATTATCCTCCTGTATAACTGGATGCAACAGTCTGTTTTGGAATAAGTTGTGACAGCGTGTTTTTGGGCTTATGCCACAGGATTTCTTTATACCCCGAAGGGGTTTTCTAAGTCAGCCTGGGGTTGCCCGTCAGCGGGCTACCCCAGGTACAATGTAAAAACGGAACA
>JAIFLJ010000239.1 GCA_020049135.1 bacterium
CATGGTTCCATCTCCCCACACTGCTTGATGAAAAGCACGGTATATCTAGGCTCTGTTTTGATCAACCTCACCCACTTTTAATCACACCCCTCCCCACGACTGCTCATGCGAACCTTTTTGTGTTATAGGCCACTAGGCACGGTTTATGCTATAAAAATATAAATCCAATTTTTGAAGAATGTTTTACTTAATTAGAATGAACAATCAGCCGCGTTTCGGCTTGCAATTTATAGAAGTTGCTGCTAAGTTAGGAACTGATTCCAAAATAAGCGTTTATGACTTCTAAAAATTTTAGCACGATGGCTTTGCTTTGGCTGAGCGTAGCTTTTTGCCAGACGCTTTCAGCAGCATCCTCCATCAGCGAAGATATGCGCATGAATGCCAAGATGGAATATTCCTCCAGCGCCATGTTTTCATCTTCATATCCATGGCATAAAGGCATCGTCACCACAGTGTTCTGGATAGGCAACAACAAGAACTCGTACACGACCACAGTCAACTACGACAGCGCATGGGACATGCGGTGGCACGAAAACTATGGTGGCGATGACGACCCGAAAAACAGAACTGGCTCTCGCCCGAAGAATTTTTTTCCTAAGTTGAACCCTTTCTACATCGCGCTGCCGTTCAACGATGTCGCTTTTCCAGCCAAAGCGGCCAAGCTCATACCATGGTATAAAAAAGAGTTCGTAGGTCGCTTCAAGTCGGTGTGCAAAGACCGCTGGGTCGCCATACACAACAGGGGGCGTTTCTGCTACGCCTCATGGCAAGATGTGGGGCCATTCCGGGTGGACAATGCGGAATATGTTTTCGGTAACGCCCCGCCCAACACACCTACGGGCGCAGGGCTGGATGTCTCTCCAGCGGTGCGCGACTACCTGCGTTTGAGCGGCAAAGACCGCTGCGACTGGCGCTTTATTGAGAGCAACGAAATCCCGTTTGGCCCGTGGATTTCATACGGAGAGCTATCGTTTATTTTAGGTCAAATAGGTGAAAAAAAGAAAAAAGGGGCATCCCTCCCCAAAGGGGCGGAGAACTTCAATCCCGCCGCCACAAACTGAAACTGCGTGTAGCCGCTGGCCGCCCTCTGATATTTCGCAAATGATTAGAATTGATGTGGTCACGCTGTTCCCCAATATCGTCACGGGCGCATTGGGCGAAAGCATGATGAAACGGGCGCAAGAGGCGGGACATCTCGACCTCCGCGTTCACCAGTTGCGTGAATATGCGTTTGGCAAACACCAGATCACCGATGACCGACCCTACGGTGGTGGGGCCGGCATGGTCATGAAACCGGAGCCGCTTTTTGCCGCAGCAGAAAATATCATATCACCTGAGGATTGGGCGGGGACACCGCGCATCCTACTTTGCCCGCAAGGCACCCGTTTTACGCAAGCGAAAGCGCGTGAATTGTCGCTCCAAAAAAGGCTCTTTTTTATGTGTGGGCATTACGAGGGTGTGGACGAACGGGTCAGGGAACATCTCGCCACGGAAGAAATTTCGATCGGCGACTATGTTTTGACCAACGGTGCCCTAGCCGCAGCCGTGGTCGTGGACGCCGTTACACGCCTGATCCCAGGTGTGCTTGGCGACGATGAATCTGCCATGCACGAATCGCACAGCGAAGGGCGTGGCCTAGAGTACCCACATTACACTCGTCCGCCAGATTTTCGCGGGTGGGGCATCCCCGAAGTCCTCCTCTCAGGGCATCATGCGGAAATTGAAAAATGGCGTGAGGCACAGTCGTGCGCTCGGACAGAAAAAAAACGCCCCGACCTTTGCCGTGCAACGCCGATCGGTGACGCGGAAACAGGAGCGTTTTGACATTTTTATAACCTTGGCTTATACTACCATACTGAAAAAGTGGGTGCGGCGGACACGCCCGCTCAAAAACAACATGACACAGAAAAGATTTTTGTCTCTTTTGGCCGCGCTTGCGATCCAAACTATTGCAGGCGCATTTGCACAGCTTCACGCCCAGCAGAACACTGATGGCATCGCGGCCATTGTCAACGGGGCGGTCATCACTTTTTCGGATGTCAAAAAACAGGTGCAGGATACGGAGCGCATGCTCGTGGAATCTGGCTTGAAAGGGACAGAGCTGGTGGATCGTATCAAGGAAGTACGCCTTGATGCCCTGCGTGCTCTCATAGAGCGGCAGCTCATCATACAGGAGTTTGAAAATAAAAAATTTTTCATGCCTGAAAACATCGTTGAAGACCAGATCAATGACATCATTAAAGACAAGTTTGATAATGATAGATCGGCCTTCATAAAAACGCTCAAAGCTTCCGGTAAAACATTGGAGCAGTTTAAAAAAGACCAGCGTGAAAACCTCGTTGTCATGGTGATGCGTCAAAAAAATGTGGCCGAGGAAGTCATCGTCTCGCCGTACAAAATTGAGCAGTACTACCAGCAGCACGCTAAGGAATTCACCACGCCAGACCAAGTCAAGTTGAGCCTCATTTTTTTCAAACGGGCGCTTTTCAATGATAATCAGACGGGCGCGGACACCTCCATGGATTCGCAAAAAATATTGGCTCACGAAGTCCGCATGAAACTGGATGCAGGTGCTGATTTCGGCGAGATGGCAAAATCCTACTCTGAAGGCGCACGCAAGGCCGATGGCGGCGATTGGGGTTGGGTCAGCCGCGACACGCTCCGCAAAGAGCTGGCCGATGTCGCCTTTACGCTTTTCCCCGGCCAGATCAGCGACATATTGGAAACCGATGACGGCTACTACATTCTGAAAGTCTCAGACACGAAACGGGCATCCATCCAGCCGATTGATGAGGTTCGCGACCAGATCGAAAAAACGCTCACGACCGACGAGCGTCGCAAGCTACAAGAAGAGTGGTTGAACGGGCTGAAGGCCAAAGCCTATATCAAAATGTTCTGACCATTTGAGACTTTGAAAACTCCCACGCTGGCCATCACTATCGGAGACCCTGCCGGGATAGGGCCGGAAATAGTCCGAAAAGCACTCTTATCAAAAGATGTTCCCTGCGACTTTAATTATATCATTTTTGGAGACAGGAGTGGTGTTCGTCTGGGACGCCCGAGCCGTGCCTCGGCTCAAAAAGGGTTGGACGCCTTGCAGCAGGCCACAGAATTTTGCTTGGAAGGAAAATGCCAAGGGATCGTCACCGCTCCCGTGTGCAAAGAGACGCTGTCGAACATAGGATTCAAATTTCCAGGGCAGACGGAGTTTTTGGCCGACGCATGTGGCCTGCATCAGGAGGCAGTCACGATGGCAATGGTAGGCCCTACACTGCGCGTCTTCCTGTTGACCACACATGTGAGCCTTCGCGAGGCGATTGATCTGATAGACGAGACGCGGCTCAAACGGACGATACTGCACGCCCGCGCGTGCCTGAAAAAACTGGGCATCCGCAACCCGCGCATAGCGGTGGCAGGGCTCAACCCCCACGCAGGCGAAAACGGTGTGATCGGGACGGAAGAAAAAAAACTGATCGCGCCGCTCATCAAAAAAATAACCTCTACCATTGCAGGGAAACCAGTGTGCCCGATACTGTCCGCCGACACGCTTTTCTATTTTGCCCAGCAAGGGCGATACGATGGCGTGATATGCCTTTACCACGATCAGGGGCTCATTCCGTTCAAGCTGGTCTCTTTCGAGACGGGTGTGAACTGCACGCTCGGGCTCCCTTTTCCGAGAACATCGCCCGATCACGGAACTGCATTTGACATAGCTGGCAAAGATGTGGCGTCCGAAAGGAGCATGGTCGAAGCCATACGGCTGGCCTTACTCTTAGTAAAAAACGGAAAAAAAAGTGCCTGCTGAATTAGCGGTAAACGCCACTCTCGCGACCTTCTTTTTTAATTTCATACTGGCTTTCCCAAACCAGCATATCGTTGAAATCCACGAGCTTGAAAGCCACCAAAAAATACTCGCTCTGTCCTTTGGAGGTGGCTGTGGAAATGCCTTGTAGCTCCGCAGTCAAGATGTAGTCGTAGGTGGCGGCAACCCTGCCGTCTGCCCCCGTGGCACCAGGCTGCACAGCTCCGGCCTCTCTGAGCTTTTGCTCCCGCTCGTTGAGGGAGGCCGAAACATCCCGAGCCAGAAAACGGACTTTACCCCTAGCATTTTGCATCAAAATCCCGCGCAGCTTGGTGGTGTAAAGATTCGTGTCAATCGGGCTCGCGCTCCTATTGGTGACAGGTGAAACTAGGCAGGTTGGCGGCGTGGTAGCCTGGGCAATTGCTGGGATGTTTAAAATGGATTGTGCAGCCTTCTGTGCTGCGGATGCGATGTCTTGCGACTCCACACCAGTCCCTGCCACTTGCCCTTGCGAGCCAGGATCCACATAGCTGACGGCAGGCTGTGGAGCGGATGCGCAACCAGCCAAAAAACAGAGAGAGACGATAGATAAAAAGTAGTGTTTCATAACGAAGCCAATATAAAAACGAATCCCGCAAAGTCAACTAGGGAACGCCATCCAGCCGCGAGCGCAACATTTGACCTCGGCGACACTCATGGCCGCTGCGTAATCATCCCAGCGCGGGGGTTGAAGATGTCCAAACTCCAGACTGGCTTCGCAAGATTAAGATCACGCACTTTTCAGTGCATCCACTACTGGCATCCGCGTGGCTCTCAAGGCTGGAAGGAGACTCCCCGTCAACCCAGCAAAAACCGCGAACGCCATCGCCCGCGCCACCAAGGTCAGTGTGATTTGAAAATGGAACACCACTTCTGTGAAACTTTCGAAGGCCATAGTCCCAGTGCTTAAACCGTGAACGGGTAGTGCCAGCACGCACCCGATCAGTCCCCCACAAAAACCGATGCACACACCCTCGAATAGCAGCCCAGCAAGGATCGTCCTGCGCCGGAAACCCAGCACGCGCAGGGTGCCAATCTCGCGGGTTCGTTTGCCCATGAAAGCATACATTGAATTTGTGGAGGCGACTACCGCGCCTACCGACATGACCGCAGCCAAGAAGTTGCCCAAAAACCGGATGGGGCCAGCCGTTTTGGTTTGTTCGCGGTAGTAATCTGTCTCCAATATGCCGCGCACTTGCAGCCGCTTGTCCGTGTCCAACCTAGAAATTAGTGATTTCTGGTCAGCTCCGTCTTCCAAGCGCAGGAGGACGGAGGAATAGAAGTCGCGGTTGAAAAGCCCTTTGGCCTCTTCACTGTCCAGCCAGAGTTCGCTGTCAAAAGCACTTCCTTGCCCGTCCATAAGACCTACTATTTTGAGTTTATCTGCACCGATTTTAATTTCATTCCCAATTTCCATGCCTGCCATGCGGTCGCGCAGCTTGGTGCTGGCCACGGCTTCGCGGCGTCCTGGCGCAAACCATCTCCCCTCCACGAGCTGCACTTGCTGGCGCAACTCTATTCCAGCTTGGGAAATCCCACGAAAAAGGACATTGGCCATGCTTTTCCCATCGCGCCTCTGGTGGTTGACGACTACAAGGGTATCCACCGATGCCAACGGTGCCCCAGACTTGTCTTTTGCTATTCCCTGCAAATGCTTGGCCGTGCGTATCTGGTCAATTGTCAGCAAGCTGCTTGATTCCGCTATGGAGCCGCGCCTGAGAACCATCAGGTTTCGCATGTCGCCTGTCTGTGTGGCGATGGCATCAAGCCCTGCGGCCAGTGATTGCACGAGGAGATAAACCATGACCACGAGTGCTATGCTGGCCAGCGTCGCTAGGGTGGAACGCCAGCGCACACGCACGGTTTGCAGGTGGTATTTTAGTGGGGGGAGCACGGCGGTCAGTCCAATGTTTTTAAACCGTCAACGACAGTGAGTTGGCAGGCGGAAATAATCGGCGGAACCGCAGAAATAAGCGATAGTATGACGGCCACGAAACATCCAGCCCCCGCAATTTGTGGCGTCACCTCAAAAAAAGGAAAAATGCCCGCCGTGGCTTGTGAGACGCTCATCTTCGAATAAAGCAGCCACCCGCCGCCCACGCCTAGCAAAGCACCGGCCGCCGACAGCATGAAACTTTCGGCCAGTATGAAAGCGGCAATCTCTCCGTTTTTGAAGCCGAGTGCTTTCAGTATGGCCAGCTCTCTGAAGCGTTCGCGGATGGTCAGGCTCATCGTGCTGGTCGTCACCAGTGCCAGCGTGAAGACTACCACCGATGAAAGCACTCCGATAAAAGCCGTGACATTACCGAGCATGGAGATGAATCCAAGCTGGAACGACCGCTCTGTCTCCGCCAACACTTCAGCAGAAGTGTTGGCAAATGTTGCGTTGATGGCTCGTATGACTTCTGGAACCTGCTCCGCCGACTTCACCTTTACCCACCATGTCCCGACTTGTCCCCAGTTGCCCATGGCCTCGTCCAAAAATGTGTGGTGAAAGTAAAGGTTCCGATCGTCTATTGTGCCATAATATATCCCAGCCAGAATCAGGTCTAGGTCGCACGGGTAAATGCCGCCTTTCACCGTGATGCGATCCCCTATCTTCATGCCATGGCGCGTTGCGGAATCCCGCCCTACTAGACAGGCACGCCGATCTTTTTTGAAAGCATCAAACTGCTCTGGCGGCAGGTTTGCCTCACCGAAAATGCCGATGAGTAAATCGGCGTCCAACCCGAACTGCGCGAAGCCAATACCGTCATCTTCCTTGAACCGCCCGCCGAAAAATGTAAGGGGGCTGACAAGTGCGACGCCAGGAATTTTTTGGATGTTGCCCCTCTGTTTGGCAGGGAGCGTGTTGGCTAGAGAAATCTTGTTGCGAACTGCTATACGAAGGGACGCCCCCACATCCTCGGGCGGAACAGTCAACTCGCGCAGTGCCGTGAGCAGCGTGGTGAGAAGAAAAAGACTGACGGCCACGCTAAGGGATGTGAGTGCGGCGCGGCGTTTGTTGCGCCAAGTGTTTTTGATGATGAAAGTGGCGATGTTCATGGCGCACGCAAATTTTTCAACAGGCTACCAAACTCCCTTTTTCCAGATGCAGCACGCGACTTCCGTAGGCTGCGGCTTTGGGGTCGTGCGTAACCATGATGATAGTCTTGCCTGGCTCGTGGCTCAACGCCTGCAAAAGCTCAAGCACCTCTTGGGCGGAATGTGCGTCCAAGTTCCCAGTAGGCTCATCAGCCACGATGAGAAGCGGGTCAGTGACAATCGCACGCGCTATGGCCACGCGTTGCTCTTGTCCGCCAGAAAGCTGTTTCGGGAGGTGCGCAGCTCTGTCCGAGAGGCCGACCAAATCCAGTGCTGCTTCCGCCATCTCGCGGCGGCGGGCGGGCGAGAGTTTTGTCAGCAGCAGCGGCATTTCGACATTTTCAAGCGCGGTGAGAACAGGGATCAGATTGAATGTTTGGAAGACAAACCCAACATTGCGGCTGCGCCAGTCCGCCAGCGATGATTCGTCAAGCTTGGCCACATCCACGCCATGGACTTCGCATGTGCCTTGCGTGGCACGCTCCATGCCAGCTATCAGGTGCATAAGTGTTGACTTGCCTGAGCCAGACGGCCCCATGAGGACAAGGAACTCGCCCGACGGAATATCAAGGCTGATGTTATCAAGAGCCTGCACGGGCTGGCCGCCCCGATAGAAAACTTTCGAAAGATCCCTTATAGAAACCATCGTTCAAAAACGCCGCTCAATTTCTGCGTGCGATCTATTTAGGCGGCAGTTGTGAACCGAGCGCGGGTTCTGCCGCTGGCCGTTTGGCTGGGGCAACTTTTTGCGGTGCCGATTTTTTTATCGGAGCACTCTCTGGCGTAGCACTGCGGTTGACCAAGTTTTCGTAAAGCACATTGCGAATTTGCACCGCAGTGTCTTTCAGGTTCAACATCTGGTGTTCGTCGCTATTGCAAGGCGTCGTGAAGGAGGCTACAGGCTTTTCCCTTGAGATTGACAGATCGTAAATAAAAACCCGCGTTGCAACCAGTGCTTCACCGAAACCCAACTCTTCGCCCACGCGCACTGGCCACTGCTGCCGCTGGCCGCGTATGAATTCACCACGCACAAGCATTCCTGAAGATGGTATGACCGCTGGCAATTCTGCGGCAGGTGCTAGTTCCTCCATGCGGAAAAGGATGCGTTTTGTCAAAGCGTGAGCTGTCTCCACGCGGAACTCGTATTGTGACTGATCGTCTTTTTTGCCAAGCGCACGCCAGAAGCCTTTATTGTAATCGAAGTTCTCCACATATATGATGTCAGGTCTTTTCAGTTCTGTTTGGAGCGCGGTCGGTTTGGCCACGCAGCCTGAAAAACTTGATGCCAAAATAAATGCCAATGTCAGCCATGCGAACTTCATTATAACCTCAGTTGTTAAAGTTTCAGGTGGGGCGTGCCACGCTGGCTCATCCCTTTACCTGTTGAAGCCTAGCGCAAGCATCGAAAAAAACAACACCTATCTAAAAGTCCAACAAAAAGTGATTTTTACTGGGCTGTTTTTATTTCATAATATATTGTCATACAATACGCTGAATGTTTAGTGATAATTTTAATGTTTATTAAAATTTTCAATTCTTTTCTGTTTCCTATGTGGTTAAGTCCCTTTTTTCTCTCGCAGAGGCACGGGGAGCACGGAGGGAAGATTTTTAGCCACAGATTCACTCAGATGAACACAGATTGAGAATTGAAAAAGTTTCCTCTTCCTTCGTGCTCTTCGTGCCCTTCGTGGTTAAATCTTTTTTATTCTCACACCAAGAAGATTTTTAACAACAAAGATCACGAAGGTTAAGTTTAAGAGTTTAGTCCCTTACCGTTTAAATCCTACGCAAAATGAGCGAGATTTTCAGGTCAGAGCAGGTTGAAGTTCTGGGAGGATGA
>JAIFLJ010000101.1 GCA_020049135.1 bacterium
CTGATTCCATACCTCCCACACTGCCAGACAAAGAGCACGCTATTTCCCAACTCTGGTTTGCTCTACCTCACCCACTTTTAATCACACCCCTGAGGCACAGAGGAAGATTTTTATAAACTTTTAAACCCTAAACCTTTAAACTTCAACTTGAAGTATATGTTCTCCCTTTCCATAGCACACCGCCAGCAGAGAGTTTGCGCCATGAATTTAGTGCTATTATAAAAATCAGCATTTGGCCAAATGGCTGAAGCCATGCGCTGTAAACTGGGTTATGGAAACGGAGTGCCATGATGAGCCGCACCAACCAAATGATGCAGGCGCAAAGCACAATCTTGACTGAGGCCAGTGATGGCTGAAAAAAGATCGTGCTAGGGATGATCAGAAACGGCATCACCAGAACAGCCATCACGCCGAAATTAAAAAACAGAAACGCCAGCGGCTGGCCATCGAACGCTGCACGCAGGTTTTTTGTGAACCCTTCCCAAACTTGGTGAAAATTCTCGTACATCCTGCACGAAACCAGATCGGAGCCGTCTAGGTTTACGAGCTTGAACCCTTTGGACAACACAAGACGAGAAAGTGCTATATCTTCCACCAGATGCCCGCGCACGGCGTAGTGTCCACCAATGGCGTCATAAGTTTTTTTGCGAAACATCACAAACTGGCCATTAGCCGCCCCCAGAGACGGGTGCATAAAATAGCGTTCCATCCAGTGCGGGCGCAGCGCGAGGATAAGCACATAAATCAGCGGTATCACCCAAACCTCGCTCCAAGAGCCTGTAATCTGGCGCGGCCAGAGCGAGAGCATGTCCGCCCCGCCTCTCTCCATTTCGGCTATCGCATGGGCTGCCGTCTCTGGTTCATGCCGAGTGTCGGCATCAGTGAAAATTAAAAAATCGCCCGAAGCATGTTTCGCTAACTGATGCGCCGCCCAGCATTTGCCCACCCACCCTTCTGGCAAAGGCGCGCCACGAACAACCTTCAAACGCGAATCCTGCGCAGCCCAACGCCCCGCAACTTCAGCCGTCCCATCGGTGGACTGGTCGTCAAGCACGATAAGTTCAAACCTGACATGCCTCTGCGCGAGCAGCGATTCGATGCACGGCTCTATCCGCCCGGCCTCGTTTCTCGCAGGCACGAGAATAGAAAGAAACGATTCCCCAGAATTATTTTTATCTGGTGGCGCGGGTTTTTTAAAGGCCAAGAGGCTGAATAAAAAATTTACCGCCATGCAGGCCGTGGCCGCTAGTAGGATTGATGCCAGCAAATCCATGCGGTGGCGCGGTCAGCCGTTTTCTGGGTTGAATGAATCTAGTTGCCCACAGTATGCGCGGCGAATCCATTCCCAGCGTTTATTGATGGATAGTTTGGGCGGCACGATAGCCTGGAAAAGACTTAGGTCATGCTGTGCTACCATCTCGTCGAGCCTAGCCAGTTCAGCAGACAAACACTCGGCTATCACCTCGTCTGTAACGGGGCGTTGCCCCTCGTAAGGTGCTCCTATACGCACGAAAATATGCGGCTTGTCCTCATGGAAAAATGCGTATCGGAAGACAACTGGAAGAAGCTGCGTGCGCGAGACGCGATTGGCAATATATGCTGTCCCCTCCTTCACCGATATCGGATGGTGCGACGGCGTGATTTTGCTTTGGGGGAAAATCCAGCAGAGCGACTCTGGTTTTTCTAGGAGTCTCAGTGCGTAGCGGACGGATGCAGATGCCCGCAGCGAACTTGATAAATCAACTGAAAACGCCCCGATCCACGCCAAGAAACTATAGTGTTTCATCTGACGCTCCTCCATCATGCAATAGGCCTTCTTCCTCCAGTTGAACCGCGAGAGGTAAAACGCCACAAGTCCATCCCACCAGTTGGTGTGGTTTGCAAAACAGATGGCCGGGCGGCTGCGGTCCAATTCTTTGTAATGTTCTATCCCACTCGCATAAACGCCAGAAAAACGGCTCCTGAAAACACACCTGAAATAGGCGTAAAGGAGCGAGTCCAAAATCGGGTTTTTATTGGCTGGAATCATTTTCGGGTAGCATGATGCAGACGCCTCGCCCTCCATGCAAGTAGGAGTTTCTTCACCAAACTCACTCGGTGGCGATACCCAACATCGTAGCCCGCCTTTTCAATTTCATCGAGTATTGAGGCGTATATCACGCGCATGCACCAGACGGTGAATTGCGAGCCGTCGTTAGCCAGCGCAGGTATCCCTTTCTCGGAATCGGAATAAAAATCGCGTGCGCGTGCGACAAAAAATGCAGCGTATGTTTTCCACGCTTGCCCGCCAAAACTTTCCATAAGCGAGCGCGTGTCTAGCCCGTGCGCTGCGAGTTCGTCCAGCGGCAGATAAACCCTGCCCCTGCCAAAATCTTCCTTCACATCGCGCAGGATATTTGTGAGTTGCATAGCTATGCCGAGGGAGATGGCATGTTTGCGGGCAGCGGAGTCGCGCACTTCGAAAATGCAGGACATCATAAGCCCCACAACCGATGCAACATAGTAGCAATATTCGCGCAGCTCGACCCAGTTCTGTATTTGCAGAGGCGTGCGCAAATCCATTTCCATCCCGTGCAAGAGTTCGTCAAAATATGTCCGTGGTATGCAGAAAGTTTCAATCGTGTGGCAGAATGCCGCAGCCCACTGGAGATGCTGTGGCGGAGTGCCTAAATAAAGGCTGTCCAGAAGCGCATGCAGACCATCTAGCACCCCAGCCAAGTCAGTGCTAGGCGCGGCCTCATCCATCGCATCGTCTGCGTGACGGCAAAACGCATAGACCGCGCATGCTGCATCCTTCTTGTGGCGCGGAAGAAAAAATGATGCGAAATAAAAACTTTTGGCGTGATGGCTCGTCAGCTTTTGTGTGGCCAAAAAACTGGCTTCCAGCATGGCTTTATCGTAGTGCGAGCCTGTCATAAATTCCCCGATCAACAAACCCCGTGCGACTCCTGCCCGCCGCGCCGCGCCAATAGGCCGCGCCATTTCTCAAGCATCCTGACCATCCCTGTGCCGAGTGGCAAAGCAGCCATTTCATCGGGCGTGAACCAGCGCAGATCGTAACTCTCTTCGCTGATGCGGCAAACAGCGTTTTGCGGTGCGATCCAGACATGTCTCACATCGTAGTGGTAGTGCGCAGGCTCGCCTCTTTCCTGATGTGCTGGTATCATATGTATGTCCAAATCAAAAGGGCGCGGTGATGCCAGCACGAGCCCTTCTATGCCAGACTCCTCTAGTGCCTCTTTGCGTGATGTTTCGAGGGTTGATTCCACGCCGTCGCAGTGTCCGCCAAGCTGGAGCCAGACATTTAAAAAACGGTGGTGCGTAAGGAGTGCGCGGGCTCCATCATGGCTCACTACCCAAGCACTACCCGTGAAATGGGCTGGAAAACAGTTTCGCGCAAAACAGGCTGGCTCTTTTTTGAGGAGGTCGAGCATGGAAACCCTGTAATCCCTCTCAGGCGGCGACCCAGCAAGATCAAGTGCCTCAAGCCGCCGAACCAACTCTTGCCGCGTCACGGAATAAACGAGCAAATGTACTCGCAGATGCCGCTCTTCACGGAAATATCGAACCCAGAATTAGCTGGAACAGTGAACGACTGCCCAGCTCCGACTTCTTTCCATGAAGCCTCCCCGTCCAAGCGCACCTCGGCCTGCCCAGCGATTATTTCCATCAACTCGGCAGCCTGCGTTCCAAAATGAAACGGCCCCGGATAGATGAGCCCCACTGTCTTTTTGCTCCCATCAGAAAACAAAACTGTGTGGCTGACTACTTTGCCATCGAAATAGACATTGGCTTTCGCCTTGACGCTGACTTGGTTAAAAACGATTTCTGACATGGACAAAATCTATGCGTTAACGGCGCATAAATCAAGCCGCGCATCACTGTTCAGCAGTTTTTTCGAGCAGCCTCTCGGCCATCAACAAATCTAGTGGCGTTGTGATTTTGGGGTTGGGGTCGGAGCACGGCACTACGCGGACGGGATGCCCTATCCGCTCCACGGCGGCAGTGTCATCCGTCAAAATTTCTTCGCTATTCATAAGTGCTTCGTAAGCTTTCAAAATGAGTTCCCTGCGGAAAGTTTGCGGGGTCTGCACAGCCATGAGGCTGGCGCGATCTGGCGTCCTCACCACTTGCCTAGATCCGTTTACCTCTTTGAGCGTGTCCGTGACTTGTGTGCCGCATACGGCAGCCCCAAAACCGAGCGCGACTTCGGCCACATCGCAAATTATCCGTGGCGTGACGAGCGGCCTAGCGGCATCGTGAATCATCAGTAAATCCACATCGGCTCTTGCTGCCCTGAGTCCGTTCCAAACGGAATGTTGGCGTTCCACTCCGCCCACCACGATCTTGGCGACTTTCTTCAAGCCAGCACCGCGCACGAGCCCTTCAAATTTCGGGATGGTATCTTCCCTCGCAACCAAGATGACTTCTGTGACTTCAGGGCATGATTCGAATACATGCAGACAGTGTGCAACCACTGGGCGGCCAGCCAACTCCAGCCAGAGCTTGTCCGTGCCCATCCGCTTGCTGCTGCCGCCCGCCACAACGATTACTGATATAGTGGACATTAAACTCTCTCTTTTTTAGTGGCATCGGTTACTTGTGTTTTTTCTCGTCGGACGCCTCGCCAGAAACATCCTTGTAGAACAAAACGCCTCTTTTCCTCAGGCTGTAAATGAAAGATCGGAGATCATCGGCCATTTTTTTGTCGTTCAGAACTTTCGCCATAATGCCCTGCCCTTTTTCGGCCTGTGCGAGAAGATTGTCCACTCGCCCGAGTATTGAGTTGAGGCGTGAGATTGCACTTTTGATGTCCGTTTCAGTCCCTTTGTCTAGGATGTCCGTATCCACTTTGGCGAGGATGTTGTTGAGGCGGCTCAGTGCCAACTCGGCTTTTTGCATCACGGGCTTGGCGTCATCGGTCAAATCACCGAGACCTGTCGTGCGCGTCCCGTCAATGGTTTTGCCTGGGGCAACAACTGGTGCTTTCATGTCTGGGGCGGGCTGGACATCTATGTAGCGGTCGCCCAGCAAGCCAATCTCCCGTATGGTGAAACGCGAGCCTTCGCGGATGCTAAAGTTTTTACCGACACCCACATCTATCAGAGCGCGGCGCCCATCTTCATTAAGACGCGGATCCTCCAAGACCGTCCCAATCCTCACGCCCGCCATGAGAACACGCGAGTTTTTTATAATTCCGTTGGCCGTCGGAAACGCAACGGTGATGGTGTAATATGCGTTGTTCGATGTCTGCGCCTGGCTGAATTTTATGACGAGCCCTGCCGCCATCACGAGGCCCATGAAAATAAAGGCTCCAACGACAGTTCTGATTCCCTGCTGTTCCATAGTATTTCTCCGGTTGTCTTTCGGTGTTAAAACTCCACATCGGCATCGCCTGAGATGCCCTCGATAAAATTATGCACGATAGTATCCGCGCTCGCTCGCAATTTTTCCGGGGCATCGAGCGTATGTATTTTCCCCTCGTGTATCATGGCCACACGATCCGCACACGAAAAAACAGTTTTCATATCGTGAGTGACCACGATGCTGGTGATGCCGTATTTCTCGCGCATCCGGTTTATGAGCTTGTTTATGCTATCCGTCATTATCGGATCCAGTCCAGTTGTGGGCTCGTCATAAACAATCACCTCTGGCTTCCTGATGATGGCTCTTGCAAGCGCAACGCGCTTTTTCATGCCGCCGCTTAACTCAGACGGCATTTTATTGTGTTGGTTGTGCAGCTCCACTGCATCCAATACCTCGGTGACTCTTTCGGCTATCTCCGCGTCGGTGTAGCCATTTTTCTTTTTTTCCTCCAAGAGCGGAAAAGCCACATTTTCTTCCACTGTAAAAGAGTCGAACAGTGCCCCGCCCTGAAAGACAATGCCGATTTTTTGGCGGACGGAGACCATTTCCTTTTCGTTCATGGGCACGACATCGCGCCCGTCCACAAAAATGCGCCCGCTGTCCGGCTTGAAAAGGCCGATCAGGTTTTTGAGCAAAACGCTTTTGCCACAGCCGCTGCGCCCTATGATCACTAAGGACTCGCCCTGATATATGCCAAGGTTTATGCCACGCAAAACGGACTGTTTTCCGAAGCTTTTTTTGATCTCCTCAAAACGGATAATTGTCGTTTGCTCGTTCATGTTGGGAATACAAATTTCAGCAGGATGAGCGTGAAAAAGAAATTGGCTATCAGAACTGAAATAGATGCATTGACAGCCGCCTCAGTCGTGGCCTTGCCAACACTTTCCGCGCCGGAGCCGGAGCTGAGACCTTTATGGCAGGCGACTGTCACTATGATTATAGAAAAGAAAAAAGCTTTGATCAGTCCGATCCATATATCTTTGGCCTCGACGAATTTATTGATGTTGTCCCAATAATACGGACCGTCCACGCCAAGAAGCGGCACCGCTACCACATAGCCCGCTATAATCCCGCCAGTGATTGCCAATGCCACAAGGAGAGGAAGCGAGATCATCATAGCCACATAACGCGGCACTATCAGGTACTCCACAGGATAGACGGCCAGCGCACGCAAGGCGTCAATCTGCTCAGATATTTTCATCGTGGCAAGTTCGGCTGCCATAGCCGAACCAACGCGCCCAGCGATCATGAGTGCCGTCAGCACAGGCCCCAACTCCCTGCAAATCGCTAGTGTGGCCACGGAGCCAGTGGCGGATTCCATACCGAGCTTCGCAAACTGGAACTGTATTTGTGCGGCGAACACTGCCCCCGTAAAAATGCCGGTGACAAGCACCACGAACTGCGAAAGAACACCGACAAAATAGAGCTGCTGCACAGTCTGCTCCACACGCAGGGGACGAGTGATGAGGCAGACAAATGTCTCCGCCATGAAAATGCCCATCTGCCCTAGTTGGTCAACTAAGGATATCCCCGACTTTCCCAAGTGTCGGATAAAGTGTAGGAAGGCTCTCACAGTGGAACATTAAGCTAATAAATATAGGGTTCGGCAAGCTCAAATGCGCCGGGTATAATTTCGAAGCGCGGATGCTCTCCAGCCACGAGAAAAACTTCCACGATATCGAAACGGAAAATAATGGGCGGATTCCCCAGTAATCTCAAATAGCCAAGCGCGGCGCGACTGATGCGGCGTTGTTTCTCCGGCGTCACAGCCTCTGCTGGTCGCCCGAAATCTGTGCCGGAACGGGTCTTCACCTCCACGAAAACTAGCACCTCACCATGGCGGCAGACCAGGTCAATCTCTCCAGCTTTAATGCGGTAGCGGCGAACCAAAACACGGTAGCCGCGACCCTGGAGAAATGATGCCGCAGCGTTTTCGCCAAACAAACCCGTCTCTTCTGCCGTCGAACTCTCAACCGAAGGGCAGGCTCGCCTGTGCCAAGGGCGCAAAAGACCGCCGATGTATCGGGCAAGACCCGTGTCGGCGAAGAGCTTCCAAATGCTCCCGTGTTCCATAGCCCTTGTGTTTTTTAAAGCCATACTGTGGATAAATATCGTCCAGCTTGACCATGAGCCTGTCGCGCGTGACTTTGGCTATGACCGATGCCGCAGCAATGGAGTAGCTTAACTGGTCGCCTTTGACAACGCCACGGTGCGGAAATTTAAAACTACGGAAAGGCCGCCCGTCCACCAGAGCCAAGTCTGGTGTAGGAGTCAGACCGCCAAGGGCTGCCTCCATCGCCTCCCTTGTGGCCTCATAAATATTGATCCTGTCTATCCTCCCCGCATCCACGCTGGCCAAGCTCCAGACAACGCTTTTCGACTCCACCAGCCTCGCGTAAAGCACTTCGCGTTTTTTTTCCGTGAGTGTTTTGGAATCATTCAAACCCTCGAATGGAGCAGACTCGTCTAGGTAAACCGCAGCGGCAAAAAGTGGCCCAGCCAAAGGCCCGCGCCCCACTTCATCCACGCCCGCTATGTGTGTGAAGCCGGACTCCCGTGCCCCGTGCTCTAAATCGAATGTAGGCATAAAAAATCCCGTGCAACTGCTGGTCGCACGGGAAAATTAAAACTGTCTGTTTACTGGGTTACTTTTTTTTGGTTTTCTTGCCCAACTCTTTGACATTTATAGCATCGCGCCCCTTGATGCCACGCAAGTAGTAAAGCTTTGCCCTGCGGACATCACCCCTCTTTTCGACCTGTATTTTTTCGATGCGCGGTGAGTGCAACGGGAACACGCGCTCCACGCCTTGCCCATAAGAAATGCGGCGCACGGTGAACTGGGAGTTTAACCCCCGCCCTTTGCGTCCGATCACCAAGCCCTCAAAAATCTGCACGCGCTCCTTTTCACCTTCGACAACGCGAGTGTGAACCTTAACCGTGTCGCCCACGCGGAAGGGGGCGATTTCCTTCTTAAACTGTTCCGATTCAATTTTCTCAATCAACGCATTCATCTAATCTCCTTAAAACGAAAGGGTGTTAATCTATGGAAGAGGTGACAAGAGGTCAAGCACAAGTTTTATTTTATTTCGCATCATTTTCATTTTTCGTGTGGCTCGTGTATTTCGTGGTGCATTTCACAGGAATGGGTTGACCACTCGGACTGCGGCATCCCGGCAGGAAGTCTGGCAACGGGATTTTAGAACTCGTTTCGCCCGAAACAAAAAAGGCGCAAGTATATTTGCGCCTTTTCCGTTCTGTTTCTCAGAGTGGGCTCGTGCCCGTTAGTTCGCCTCTATCCCAACGAGTCGCTGGAACCCTTCCACCACGGCCATCGGCGGGTACATCCCAGCCGCCACCGCAGCTTTCAGTTCC
>JAIFLJ010000085.1 GCA_020049135.1 bacterium
CTCTGCTAGAGGCAGGGGCACGCTTGAAAATCGGTCAATGTTTGATTTTGCTTCAAACCGCTTCGCCCATATTCAGATGAAGTAGCCCTGCCCGGGCTTCGCTAGATTAGAATTATCGGCTCGACAAACCCCATTTTAATCCCTTTTTTTTGGCCATGCCACTATTCGATTTTCCGCTAGAAAAACTGAAAGCTTACGAGGGTATCAACCCGCGCCCCGCAGATTTTGACGCATACTGGGAACGAGCACTCGAAGAGATGCGTGCTCAAGACCCGCAAGTAGAGTGCCGTCCCGCCAGTGCGATCGCGCTGGATGGCTTGGCGTGCTACAATCTTTTCTTCACAGGTGTCGGCGGCGCACGCGTCCACGCAAAGTACCTAAAACCGCTGAATGTAAGCGAGCCTCATCCCGCCGTCCTCAAGTTCCACGGCTACTCTGGCAACAGCGGAGACTGGCACGATTCCCTCGCTTACGCTTTGGCTGGTTACTCGGTCTTGGCCATGGACTGCCGTGGACAGGGCGGGTTGAGCGAAGATGCTGGGGGAGTCAGAGGTAACACGCACGCTGGGCACATCATACGGGGTCTGGACGATCCTGATCCGCACAATCTTTTGTTCAGGAACATATTTTTGGACACCGCGCAACTGGCTCGTATCGCCATGCAACTCCCTGAAGTTGATCCTAAAAGAGTCGGTGTCTTGGGCGGCTCCCAAGGTGGCGCCCTCACTCTGGCGTGCGCTTCACTGGAGCCCAAAATCAGGCTGGCCGCCTCCACTTATCCGTTTTTGAGCGATTACTTGCGTGTTTGGGAAATGGATTTGGCCAAAGATGCCTACAGCGAAATCACGAATTACTTCCGCCTGTTCGACCCTCGGCACGAGCGCAAAACGGAAGTCTTCACCAAACTCGGCTACATAGATATACAGCACTTGGCTCCGCGCATTAAAGCCGAAGTGCTGATGTTCACTGGGCTGATGGACACCATCTGCCCACCGTCTTCGCAATTCGCCGCGTTCAACAAAATCACATCTCCGAAAAACACCATCATTTTCCCGGATTTCAGGCACGAACATTTGCCTGGCGCGAACGACACCGTTTTCAACTTTATGATGAAGTTGAAAAAGATGCCGTAACACCTGCGCCATCCCACCTTGAAAGCCCAGCGCAACAAGAGACGCCCAACAATGGCGGGTGGGTGCTTTCCGCACGGCGAAAAAAAATTGCTCCTGCTCGACATCAGCAATACATTCACAAAATGGATGTTTCTTGACGGAACCGACGCCCCACTGCCGCAGCCACAGAAAACGCCCACGGCATCGCTTGACGCAGCAAAAATTAAACGCCTTTTTTCAGGTGCGGGCAGAGCCGTTATTTGCTCTGTGGTTCCGCCCGTGGGCAAGGCCGTCAAAAGGCTGCTCCCGCAAGCCCGTTTTATTTCATACAGCAGTCCGTCTCCCCTCACATTTTCGCTCGAAAACCCCGCTCGGCTGGGGGCAGACCGCATCGCCAACGCCATCGGAGCCGTATCACTCTACGGAGCACCCGTAGTAGCTATTGACATGGGCACAGCCACGACATTCGAGGTGGTGGACAGCAGACTCCGTTTCATAGGTGGCATCATAGCGCCTGGCCTTGGAAGCATGGCAGCATCTCTCCACGAAAAAACCGCACAACTACCTATGATAGACTTGGCCGCCCCAAGCTCTGTGCTAGGGCGCAACACGAAAGACGCCATGCAATCTGGCGTGGTGTTAGGGTATGCAGGGCTTGTGCAGCACCTCCTTGATGCGATCAAAAAAGAGCTTCCTGCAAGCAGAAGAAAAATTACTCTCGTAGCCACTGGTGGCGATGCGCCCATCGTGCTCCCCCTACTGGAGGGCACTGTGATTCACAACCCGTTACTGACTTTTGAAGGCATGAGGGTGGTCGCTGGCGAAATATGGTCGCAGCACACAAATTCCAGTCGTTTAAAAAAGTCAATTTCCTATTAGACTAAAGTATAGGCATTTTTTGTGGGTGAAAGAGTATTAAATCAGGATTTTTTGAGCAGTTGGCGAACCATCTTGCTGGCGTTGCCATCTTAGGCATTAGAAAACACAAATGGTGATTTGAAAATTGAGAATTGAAAATTTGCAGGCAGCCGACATAGTGCAAGGACATATGGCAGAACAGCCAAAAATTTCTCTAGAAAAAGCTTTGGATGTCTGGTTCCAGCCTGTCTTCAGGCTCATAAACAAGAATGTCGAGTTTCAGGAAGCACTGTTGAGGTGGCACGCCGCTCCGTCAACCATCCTCCCAGATCAATTTTTGCCCACATTCGATAAAATGGGACATAGCACGCAGCTAGACAGGCATGTCATACGCCATGTGGCCAAAATACTCACACCTCGCCCATCCCTCAGCCTGAGCGTCAACCTCACTGCTGCCACGCTCGAAGACGAATCGTTCCCCGATTTTATGGTTAGCGAACTCAACGCGTGCGGCGTCTCTTCAAACCGCGTGATATTGGAGTTCGATGAAACTGTCGTTGGCACAAATCCCGACAAGTTCATAAGCATGAGCCATCGCCTGCGTGAACTCCGGGTCCGCGTGGCACTCGACAACATCGGCATCAACTGCCACTCGCTCCACCGCATCTCTGAATGTGCCATAGATGTGTATAAAATAGATGCGCACTTCACATGCCACATCAAAAAACACCCCATCCACCAGATTTTCATCAAGGCAATACGGGACATCGCCAACCTTACCAGCGGCATCACAGTCGCCACACACATCGAAGACGAGGAAACATTTTTCATTCTGATGGGGTTAGGTATCACATGTGGGCAAGGATTGCACTTAGCAGCACCGCAAGCCCAACTCTTCTCACCAATGCAATAGAGGTTCTTCGCTATGAAAACAAAAATCACACTCCGCCGCGCCGCTTTTGCTGCGGTTGCGCTCGCCTTGCTGGCGTGGGCTGGTAAATCATTTTTCTCAGGTTCCTCCGACACTTTGTCGGACGACCGACTGACAGCACGCGCCGAACGCCGCGACTTGCGCGTAACGATAGATTCATCTGGCGAGATAGAGCCGCTAATCAAAGTGGATGTAAAATCCGAGGTTAGCGGAAAAATTGAAAAAATCTTTGTAAATCCAGGCCAGACAGTGCAGTCAGGCGACCTGCTTGTGCGCATGGACGAAAAAGACCTCCTCTCCGAAAAAGCCAGCGCGGAAACCGACTTGGAAGGAACCAACCCGCCCCTGCAACGGGCGATAAGAGACTTCAACCGTAGCCAAGAGCTTTTCTCAAAAAAACTTGTCTCGCGCCAGATTTTTGACAACTCGCGCACAGACATGGAAATAGCCAAAAACAACTACGAAAAAGCACAGCGCCGCCTCCAGATAGTAGCGGATCGCCTTTCAAAAACCACCATTCGCTCGCCCATGCATGGCACGGTGCTCACGATCCCTGTCTCCGAAGGCCAAGTAGTAGTGGCCGCAGCCAGCGTGAACGCTGGCACCACGCTCATGAGTATAGCTGACCTGTCGCAACTCTCCATAAACACACTCATCAACCAAGTGGATGTGGCACAGATACGCCATGAGCACGAAGTCACTTTCACCACCGATGCCTTGCCGCAAACGCCAATCAAAGGGCGTGTCCACTTCATAGCACCAGTGGCAACAGTCAAAAATAATATAAAAGGTTTCGAAGTGCGCGTGTTAGTAGGCGAAAATCGCCCCGAAATACGCCCTGGCATGTCCGCCGATGTCCTGTTCCCTATCGCCGAAATCAAAAATGCACTTTCACTTCCAGTCAGTGCCGTCTTTTTTGAAAAAAACCAAGCCTTCGTCCATGTGAAAAACCCAGCATCTCCCAGCAACCCGATCAGACGCGAAGTCCAAACAGGCCTCAACACATTCCACCACATCGAAATAAAAAGTGGCATAGGTGAAGACGAAGATGTCCTGCTGATCCCAGCCGATGTCTGGCGCGACAAAAACAAGAAGAAAAAATACTGAGCGCAACATGGCACTGATTGAACTGCGAGATGTGCGGAAAACATACCGTGTAGGTGAACAATTTATTCATGCTCTGGACGGCGTTTCGCTAAAAATAGAAGCTGGTGACTACTGCTCCATCATCGGCCCTTCTGGCAGCGGCAAATCTACGCTCATGCACCTTTTGGGTTGCCTCGATATCCCCACATCAGGAACTGTCACTTTAGATGGCTTGGATGTCAGCAAAGCAGACAACGACAAACTATCGGAAGTTCGGAACCAGAAAATCGGTTTCGTTTTTCAGTCCTTTAACCTGCTACCGAAACTCAATGTTATCGAAAATGTAGAGTTGCCATTGGTCTATTCGAAATGCCCAGCATCAGAACGCCGTGCAAGGGCTGAAAACGCCATCAGAGCCGTGGGATTGTCCGATAGGCTTTTGAACAGACCATCTCAGCTTTCTGGCGGACAAAGCCAGCGAGTAGCCATCGCAAGAGCCTTGGTCAACCATCCCAAAATAATACTGGCCGATGAACCGACAGGGGCGCTCGACTCAAAAACAGGCGAGAAAATACTAGTGCTTTTACGGGAATTGAGCAGCCAAGGCCACACCATAGCGATCGTCACGCACGACCAAAAAATTGCGGCGGAAACACCGAAACGCATTGAACTCAAAGACGGTAAAATCGTAGAATGACTACGAAAAACAGGGGCATCACAAAAAATTCGTCATAGTTCATCAAAGCATAAGCCAGCGGAGCCGATGCCAAGGGAGGAAATGGCAAGCGACAAGGGGCAAGAGGAGAGAAAAGAGAAAAGGAAGATGCACGAAGCGCGAGAAATGGGCATGGGCGTCTCACCGCTTACCATAGCAGCTTCAATGATGCTGCGGTTTTTATTGTAAACCGTTTCACACAGATTATATTTCGTCTGATGGTTTGCGGCGCATAACTTTGAGATTTCCACGCTTTTTTTTACCGTCCAAAATTTTCCGCTTCAACCCGTGCGGGCGTTTGCGGTTCTGTCTCCGCTCTTTTTCACGAGCCGCTTTTTTTTCGTTCTTAGCCAACTGTACTTTTTTGGCTATCGCGGATACCAAGCGGCGGTAAGCCGCCATGCGATTCACAGATTGCGACCTAGCGTCTTGCGCATGAACTGATGTTTGAGTGGGCAGATGAAGCAATCGCACGCCAGTGGAAACCTTGTTCACATTCTGCCCGCCTGGGCCAGACGAGCGTGCGAACGATTCCCGTATATCTTCAGGCCGGATGGCTGCAGAGGCGAGCAAAAGTAAAATTGTTTCGGGCAATGCCATACGGTGCTTTTATCAACACCAAAATGCCTGTTACGGCTTAGAATTCAACTTAAAAACTCCGTCAGAGGCGACATGGATCGTGCGAGTTATCGGCAGGCTACATGTGGATGCAAAAGTTGATGAATCGGTGAGAGAGGGATTCGAACCCTCGGTAAGCTTTTAGGCCTACGGCGGTTTAGCAAGCCTTAAAAACTATGCTCATTATCAATGTGTTGCGTTGTTTTTAAACCAGTTTTAAACCAGTTTTGGCGGGAAATGACGGTTTTTTGATTTTATTTTTTCTGAAAAACGTTTGCTTAACTGCAAGGATTTCTGCACTTTTCTTAGTGTGCATCGTTTGTCCCATATTGTCGAATTTTTGATCTCGGGTAGGATTTTGGATTTATGAATGAAAATGATCGGTGGGTTGTGCTAGATGTTGAAACGGATGGGTTGATGGACCCGATTTATGTGGTGGAGATTGCTGCTCAACACATGGAGGGTTGGACGCCTGTTGGTGAACCTTTCAGGATGTTGCTGGATCATGGGGTCCCGATTGATCCTGGTGTGTCTGCGATCCATGGTTACACGCAAGAGTATTTGAGGGAATTTGGATCTGCCCCTGTTCTGGTTCATGGGAAATTTCGCGAGTATGTTCGGGGCTGCCCTTTGGTTGCTCATAATCTCGCTTTTGATTGGAATCGTTGCTTGGCTCCAGAGTGGGAAAGGCTCGGTGTGGAGCCGTGCGGAAGAAGGGGTTTTTGTGCTTTGACTCTGGCACGCAGGGTCGTGCATGAATGCAAGAGTTTTAGGTTGGATGTCCTGAAGGATGTTTTTGGGGTGGATACGGGGACAGCTCACAGGGGGCTGAATGATGTCGCGGCTCTCGTGCGCTTGATTGCGGATGTTTATGCCGCGAGAGTTTTCCACGCTGGCGTGGTCGGTTTTGAGGCTGTGTCAGAGTTTAGCCGGCTGACTCCCGTTGCCAAGTGTCTTGCCCGCGTCAAAAAAGCTGATCCATCTGGAAAAAATGAATGGTATTATTTGGACTCCAACAGTAACGCCCACGGGCCTTTCCCAGCGGCCACAGCAAGGCAACACGCTCAGACGGATGCGTTTTTGGTGTGGAGGGCAGGTTTGAGAGAGTGGGTATTGAGCACCGATTGTGATGATTTCGGGTTTGATTTATGCAAAGTGGAAGTTTGCCAACCATCCGCGAAAGAAAAAACTTCTGATGAACTTCTTGGAATTTTGCGCGGCATCGTATCCGACGGGAAGATCGCCAATAAGGAAATTGATTTTTTGAGTGGGTGGCTGGAAAATGCCGAGTGCGCTACCGAATGGCCTGGCACTCAAATCGTGGAGGTCGTGGAGAGGATTCTTCTGGATGGTCATGTCAGCAAGGAAGAGAAGGATGAGTTGAAAAAAGTGATTGATGATGTGCTTAGCCGTTCCTGACAATATTTTTAAAAAATATTTCTCTATCCATCAACCACTTACAAGCAATCTCAATCTTTTTTTGAAAAAGTGGTTTGTATAGGTTAGCATATGTGGTGTAGGTTGTTGGTATGCATTTTTTATTGAAAAGTTTTGTTGTAGGCATGGGATCGGCTTTCGCGTTCTTCCCTCAGGATCTCCCCGATTATTTGACGACAACAGACATGGAGGCTATGCGGGGGGACTGGATGGCTATCGGCGGAGACATCGCCTCTGGTATTTCGCGCTTTTCAAGTGAGCACCCGCTTCCTGCCAAAGGCGATGAAACGACCTCCTAAACCTGATAACAGCCGCACCGCGGTGGCTATCAAAAAAACGACTGCGTTGCAGCAAACTTGGAGTGGCCCTGTACCGTCTCCCGATGCTGTTGATGGGTATGAGAAGATCATGCCAGGTGCCGCGAAAATCATTTTCGACATGGCTTGTTCGCAGCACAATCACAGGATTGCGCTTGAAAAATCCGCTCTGGCGCACAGGCAGTTCATGGAGAAATCGGGGCTCATGCTCGGCTCTTTATTGTGCGTGTCTGGCATGGTTGGCGGCTGCTTGCTGGCGTATTCTGGAAAAGATTTGACTGGGTTCGGCGTTTTCTTTGTTAGCTTGAGCGGACTTATCGCATCCTCTATTTACAAAAAAAACCAGACGAAATAATTTTTCGTTGAAAAATATTCCTCTGATTTCCAACGACTTGCAATCTATTTTAGACGCTTTTGAAAAAAGTTGATCGTGTGGCTTGTAGCGTGCTATATTGTGACGGTGAGGATATTATGAGCGACCTTAAAAAGAATTTCCACTATTACTTGGAGAACCAAGACGAGTTGGTGAAACGGTTTGACGGACGCGTTGTTGCCATCAAAGGGTGTAGGGTGATCGGCGATTATCCAGACAAGGATGCTGCGATCCGAGAGACGATCAAAAATCACCCGATGGGTTCTTTCATCGTCCAAAAAGTAGAGCTTGGAACAAAAGCTTACACCCAAAGGTTTCATTCCCGAGTCTCTTTTGCTCCCGTATGATTTCAAAGGCTCACTGTTTTACGATCAGGGGGAAATGCAGGCTTGCGGAACTCGTCACGGGAGTCACAGTCCATCCAGTCATCAGATCTGAGGAAGCCAAGGACGGTGATTTTAAAGCTATCTGGGACACGGGGGCCACCTGCCTTTTTGCACCGATATTTTCCACCAGCCAGCGAACCCTCCATTTGTAATCCGACATCGTGCGACCAGACAACCCATCCCTCTCGCGTGCGGATAGCCATGCCTCCGCCGCATCACCCACCGTCATCCGTTCGCAAGTCGCCCTTTTTTTGCGGTGCGCCAGCACCATGGACCACTCCTCTGGAGAGATCCCAGCAGGAGTCATCGTTTTCTGATTTTCGAGCTGTGCGCAAAAAATCCTCGCCTCGTCCCGCGTCGCAAAATATTTTTGAGCGCGGGCACCATCATTAAGTTTAGCCGGGATGTTCACCTTCCAGCGTTTCAATTTTTCAACAAAAAATGGAACCATAACTTTAAACCAATTTTAAACCAGAAAACGCCCGCCGTCAACCGCGCACAACCGCACCTAACCACCCACAACCGCACCAGCAACAAAAAATAAATCCTGTTTTTGCAGCAAAATTTACCTCTGAAAAAAGGGTTTTCAGAAAATTTGAGAGTGAAAAAAAACGGTGAGAGAGGGATTCGAACCCTCGGTAAGCTTTTAGGCCTACGGCGGTTTAGCAAACCGCTGCTTTCGACCACTCAGCCATCTCACCTACACGAGCGGGTCTAAAAAAAACGCTCCCCGCACAGCTATTCTCACACTATGTTTCCCATAGGCTTTGGCAAGCGAAAAGTGGTTGGGCAGGAATGTCAGCAGGGCTGCTTCATCTGATTTTGGGTGAACCGCTTTGAAGTCAAATGAAACATTGACCGATTTTCAAGCGTGCCCCTGCCTCTAGCAGA
>JAIFLJ010000026.1 GCA_020049135.1 bacterium
TGTAGATTCGTTTTCATCCTCAATCCATGCCATTCTACACCCTTTTCCTCAACCCTTTTTTACTGCAAACTTGAAAGAGAGCCACTTTTTTACTGTCGTAGAGATCGAAATGCAGGGCGGGCTTGTCGTAGAGCGATTGAAAATGTTCGTGCGTGATATGCAGGTTTTTCAAAACGCCCTCGCGGATAGCGATGGAAGGAACGACGATGACGAATTTCTTGAAGCCGTAGCATTGGTTCAATTCGTAAATCGTCCGCAAATAGACATAGGTCTTGCCCGTTCCCGTCTCCATCTCCACCGAAAAGTGCATCCCGTGAAAATCATCCCCCTTATCAGCTATTTCATTGCGATGCTGTATTGCGCGGACATTTTTATAAATCCGCTCTTCGGAAAGCGTCAAGCGGTTGCCGAACCCGTTTTCCGTGAGCAATGAACCCGCAGCCGAAGGGGAAAACTCAAACTCCCCGCCACACAAAGTCTCCCCCTCGAAAACATCTGTCACGGCACGGACGGCATCGAGCTGGTAAGCCTGGTTGCTGTCGAAGTGGAGTTTCATGCTTGGACGAGTTTTAAAATTTGCCCAACCCACTGCTTGAAGCGAGGGCATTTTTCCAAAATAACGGGCAAGCCAATTTCACATGCAATTAATGGACCGTGCAAGGTTTTTTGGTAACCTGGAATGAGGTTGATCAATCTCTTGGAGGGCGCTGTTTCGGCACCATCGTTCAATAGTTCTGGATTGGGGTGAGCATGAATCGCGCTTTCCAATTCGATTTGGCTCTTTGGCGGAATATCAGGGATATATGACAATCCTTTTGGATCGGAAAACAATAACCCCTCAAATTCATGCAGTTGAATATACGGGAAAAAACGCGGGTGATCAATGTCTTCACAGATCGCCTTTTCTAGGAACCTCACTCGGTCTTGTTTGTCGGCTATAGATTTCGCTTCTTCATATTTTGGGAAGTCAGATTTGAGGCGGAAAAAATCAATCAGCGAAGTGACGATGATATCGCTTTGCGCCTTCAACAAATTTTCGATGTTTTTCTTGTATCGTGAGTATTTCAGATCACCGCCCTTGTGTCCAGGCGAGGTCTCGATCAGAATGGCTCGCACATCATAAATCTCAAAATCCTGCAAGTAGGGAGCCATGCAGGAACGGATAAATTCTTCCTCCGTTTGCCCCTCCGACACAATATAAACGCCCCTCATCACGGACGACCTCCCAGTATATTCTTTTGCCACAATTCACCAGGCGAGTAATCACTGAGCCAATCGCGCAAGGCTTCTTGCGACTGTCGTTTGAAAACAGTCTGGTTGTTTTGTCGTTCCACAACAATGATGTCATCGGCAGAAAACTCATTGACCAGATTGACGGATTGCGTGGAGACAATAACCTGCGTTTTTTGGGAGACGGTTTTCAACATGGCAGCCAGCTTTTGAACCGCAAATGGATGCAAACCCAACTCGGGTTCATCAATAATGATGGTAGAGGGTAAATCTGGTTGAAGCAAAAGAGTCGTGAGGCAAATCATTCGCAGAGTTCCGTCCGACAAGTTATGGGCGGTGAACAGGGTGTCGGAACCTTTTTCTTTCCACCGGAGAAAAATTTCCTGAGGGTTAATTTCATCTGGCTTCAGATAGAAATCATGAAAAAATGGAGCGATGGATTGGATTATTTTGACAATCAAACCATAGTGAGAGGGTTTGGTTTGTTGCAAGCAATAAAGAAATGCCGCTATGTTTCCGCCGTCCTCCCGCAAGGTTGCGCAGTCCATTATACCACAGGCTTGTTTAACTTTTGAATTGAAGCTCGTGTCGTGAAAATGAAATACCTTAAACCCTGCAAATTGAGAACGGAGATAGCGGTTTCTGTGGCCGTCGTCTTCCTTCATTCTGCTTTCTCCATTGCCGCCACTGCTGAGTATGGACTTGTTGGGGCTAGAGGATCCGGGCTGAGTATAGTTGCTCCATTCTTTTTCAAAAATAAGACTCCCTGATTGGTCAGGAATCATTTTGAAAACATATTCGTTTTTCCATTCATTATCGAAAACGATGCTTCCAGCCAAGAAATCAGAACCCTTTCTGCCGAAATACAAAAAGTTTTCCGCCCTTCCGTTTTGTCCGATATGAACTTGCAACTGTTGTTCGTAAAGCTTGTTCAGAAATTTAAAAAAGCCGATAAAATTACTTTTGCCAGCCCCGTTCGGACCGATGAGCACATTGAGCGATTTTATCGGAATCGCTTCGGTTTCCCGTATGCTTTTAAAGTTTTGAATTTTTATTGAATGCAGACCCATAAAATAATTAACGGTTCATTTTTACAAGGAACGCTTTGATCTGATCAAAGCACGAGTGATCAAAATTCCAAAATTTCTTTTGGGCGGCTAACCCCAGTGCGTTCACGATGGGCGTCCGACTTGCCAAATAACTTTGGACTTTTGCTTTTGATGGATTGAATTTGTCTTTTTCCGATTCCGCAAGCGTTTTTTTAATACAATCCATGTAGCTGTCCAAACAACACTCGCCAGGAGTTCCTCTGATGCTTTTCAAGCACAAGTCTTCCAGCATCCCCTCGTGTTCATGGTCGGGCATGATAAATATGCCGACCCGCTTGTTATCGCTCTCCGAAAAGGGCTCTGAAAGGGATGATGGGCATGGATAGTTGTTTTTTCTGAGGGTAGAACAAATGCTTTCAAACGCCGACGGTGCCTGATTTTTCTCCGCATCGCGGACGACTCCAATTTTCGTGACCGTGCTAGCACCATCCGTGTTGAGAAATGTTCTAAATCCAGTCGAAAATTTATCTTTCCCACCAATGTCCAAGGGTTGAACCCCTGTGATGCTCAAATGCTTCAGTAACGATTCGAAAAAGAGTGCTTCATCTTTTCCTTCCACAAAGAGGATTGAGCTTTGCTCTATCTTTTCTGGCCTTTTGTCTCTTTTCATGTCACCTCATCTCAATGTTTTTTTCGATGCCGAGCTTCAGCAGTTCCCGATCGTAAAGAAAGGTAGTTGTTTGTCCGTCCCTCTTTTCCATTCTATACAGTCGCACAATATCTTCGGAGTCCGGGGATTCTTCATTGACTTCAGCCAGAGCGGAAAGACATTCGTAAGAGTGTGTGGTGGCGACGATTTGCACGCCCTGCTCGCGGCTCGCAGAAATCAGTGCTTTCCACAAAGTTTTTAAAGTGGAGTAGTGCAGTCCATTTTCTATCTCATCTATCAAGATGATGCCATTTCCCATTCCGACGATAGCGGCGAGAAAGGTCAGTATCTTTCGGATACCGTCTCCCATGATGTTCAGTGGAAGCAAAGTGTCCAAACCAAAATCTACATAAACCATCCCTTTTGCCCCCATTCTGATGTCTTGAATGGTAGGGGCGATTTCCTGCAACACAGGAATTACAGAAGAGAGCTTCTTTTTGACCAAAAGCTTTTCAAGAAACTCATCCACGGGCTGAACACAATTCTGCGGTGTAAAAAACGCACCGTTGATAGGGTTGGGGTGGCCCTGAAGCATCCGCAACTCTATTTTGCCGCCTTTCAGGCTAATCCCGGTTATCCTTTCCTTGGCATCCCCCACTTTGAAGCGCATTTCCATGCTCTCGATCTTCGGGATTGAGGTCGTCAAAGCTCCGTTTGCGAGATTTTGCGAGACGGGTTTCTTTGCCTGCTCGTCTGTGGCCAATATCACATTGCTCTCGTATTTGGGTGAAATGCACAACTCTCTTACGGCATCACTGCCGTCTATGGCTTTGAGCAAAATATCGCTGGCAAAATTTTGGTTATGGAACATGAAGCCAAAGTCTTCGTTTTGCTGAAGAGCCAAATTTCTCAACTGGTGGATGTCCAGAGCCAATTTGGGGTTAGAAATACCCGTTAGCAAAAGCAGTGCCTCGAGGACGCTTGTCTTTCCTGAGTTATTCCGTCCTGCGATCAGGTTTATCCGTCGCATGTCTTTTAATTGGAGTGATCGGATGCCGCGAAAATTTTCGATTTCAATTTCTTTATACATATTTCTTATCGTTATTTTTTATTCAACCATGAAGGGCATGAAGGACATGAAGAAAAGAACAATAAAAATTCACTTGAGATATTTCTGATGCCACTTCGCAGTTATCAACCCAATCCTCATCTCTCTCTCTTTTCTCCTCTTCCTTCATGCTCTTCATGTGCTTCATGGTAAATCTCTTTTCATGGTTAAAGAAGCAGGCTTTTCAGACCGTCCTTTAATAGCCTTACATTGAAGTTGATCAAAAAGCCGTGTTGGATCCCAGCTAATTTCATATAAGTCAATAACTGGGCATGGTGAATTGGGGTGAGTTCATTGACCGATTTTAATTCGAGGATGATCGCGTTTTCGACGAGCACATCAATACGGTATCCGCACTCAATTTGAACTTCCTTATACTTGACTGGTAATTCCAACTCGCTCTCGCAGGAAATCTGGTTTATTTTCAGTTCGTGAACAAGACATTTTTGATAGGTTGACTCAAGCAGGCCAGGCCCCAACTCCTTATGCACCTCGATGGCACAGCCAATCACCCAGTGCGACAAGTCATCTAACTTTATTTTGTTCATAAAATATATTTTTTACCATGAAGAGCATGAAGAGCATGAAGGGCATGAAGGGAGGAGAAAAAGAAAGATTTAGACATTTTTGATGCAATGATAGGGTAAAAAAGAAGTTTTCTTTATCTTCTCATCTCTTTTCTTCATGCTCTTCATGTGCTTCATGGTTAAACTTTCTTCATTCTTGATACGGTTTTGTAGTTGTTAAATAAATTCTCTGTTCTCTCTTCATGTGCTTCATGGTTAATCTCTTTTCATGGTTAAACTTTCTTTACAGCGTCTTGAAGCCCACCCCCGCATCGCGGAGCTGGAGGGCGGTGTTGGTTTTTAAGGGGTCGTTGTCTTTGAAGAGCGGGTCGAGCGTGATGACTTTGCGGATCTCGGGACGCGTGGGGAGGAGTTCGAGCGTCCAGGCGACGGCTTGCGCCATGTCGCTCGCCGCGAGGAGTAGCAGGAGGTCTTCGCCGATGACGGTCAGTTCGCCGTGCGGGCAATCTAATTTCTCCGCCGTGTCGGTGACGGCGTAGCCGCTTTTGAACATCAGCTCCCAACGCATGGCGGCGAGGTCGCAGGTCGCTTTCAGCGGGTCGGTGAAAATGTCCATTTGCGCCTCAAGGTTCTCTTCCGTCACGGTATCCCCGCGCCAGACTTTGAAGTTCGAGGGGGCGAGGCGGAAGGACTTGAAGCCCAAGGTAGAACCGCCATCTTGGCGGTTGGGTAAAAGGGATAAACGGCTGGAAGCCGTTTCCACCTTTCGGATCACTCGGCGGATGCGTTCGCGGGTGATGTCGGCAATGGTCTTGTAGCCTGCCTTGAACGCCTCACTCGAAGGATCACACGCCTCCGGCAACTGCACCAAAATAAACTTCCGATTCCCTCCGTCTTCCGCATTCAACTCCAAAACCGCCTGCGCCGTCGTGCCAGATCCGGCGAAGAAATCGAGGATGAGGGAGTCGGGGTCAGGATTTGCTAAATGTAGCAATCTCTTAATCAGTCTTACGGGTTTAGGTCCGTCAAAAACCCCTGAATCTAATAGTTTTACGACTTCTTGCGCTCCTTCCTGGCTGTGCCCCACATCTTTGTATAGCAAAATTGATGTTGGTGCCATGCCTTCAAATTTTAGTTCTGTCAGAAAGCGTTTTAGCGCAGGAACACTATTTCCATCAGTTCCAAACCATATTCTATTGTCATGGAGTCTCTCAAAAAATGCTTTTTTTGAGAGCCTCCAGCAGCGACCTGCTGGAGGCTCTACAATTCTACCAGAAGGAAGCGTGATAGGGTAATCATTTTCAGGAGTATAGGTTTTGACTGATAAATCGCTTGGTTTCCAAGCTCCCCGCGAGTCATTATCAGGGTTTGAGTATCGGGCGTTAGCTTCTTCCGTTCTCTCTAACCTCCCTATAGAAAAGCTACCGAGTTGTCTTGCATACATCAAAACATAATCGTGGCTATTTGAAACAAAACGAGCGTCATTTTTGGGTGAATAGGCTCTTTGCCACACAAACTGCGCCAAAAAATTCTCCTCTCCAAAAATTTCGTTCATCACCATGCGGAGGTTATGGACTTCGTTATCGTCAATGTGGACGAAGATGACGCCGTCTTCGCGGAGGAGATTTTTGGCGAGGAACAGGCGTGGGAACATCATGCTGAGCCAGTTGCTGTGGTAGTGCCCGCTCTCCTTGCTGTTTTTGCGGAAGAATCCCTCCTTCATCAAAAAGCCTTCTTCGTCCTTGTCGCCGATGCGTTTTTGGTAATCCTCTTTGTTTTCCTTGAAGCTGTCGGGGTAGATGAAGCTGTCGTTGCCCGTATTGTAGGGCGGGTCAATGAGGATGCACTTGATTTTCCCAAAATAACTTTTCTGCAAGACCTTGAGGACTTCGAGGTTTTCGCCCTCGATAAAGACATGGTCGCTTTCATCGAAACGGACGGATTTTTCTGGTTCGGGGCGTAGTGTGGCGGTGGTTGGGATTTGGAGGACGCGGAAGGCATCGCCCTTGCCCGCCCAGTTCATCACATAGCGTTCGTTGTTGAAGTGGATGTCGTCGGTGAACGAAGCCTTGAACTTTTCAAGATCGAGCTTGCCCTCGGAAAAGACTTCAGGGAAAAGTTCTTTTAATCGTTCCAACCGTTCTTGCAAAATATCCATTGAATTTCCGTCCATAAACACCTTCTAGGCACGCATAGTCCAAAAAAGGATTTTAAACCCAAATTTTGCATTAGGAAATGCAAAACTTGGGCTGAAAAATCTTTCGGCGCAAGCGGCGTTGGTTTTTTCCAGCTACCCGAGGTTCCAGAATGATTTTGCCGCTTCCATGGGGTCGGGTGCGGCGGTGATTGGGCGTCCCACCACTAGGTAATCGGCACCCGCCGAGAATGCTTCCTGCGGTGTCATGGTTCGTTTTTGATCGCCAACCGTTGCGCCGGGTGGGCGGATGCCAGGCGTCACTAGCACGAGGGGAGAACCCGCAAACTTTTTTTTCAGCAGCCCCGCTTCGTGCGGCGAACAGACGAGGCCGTCCAACCCCGATTCTGCGGCAAGTTCAGCCAGTCGTCCTACCTGCTCGGAGACAGGAGGGCGTAGCCCAATTTTTTCTAGGTCGCCATCGTCTAGGCTTGTGAGGACGGTGACGCCTAGCAGTATTGTTCGCGCTTGTGCTGCCTGCCGCGCCTTGGCTGCTGCGACCATCATTGCGCCGCCGCCAGAAGTGTGCAGCGTCAACATGCGGACATCTAGCGCGAGCGCAGCCTCCACGGAACGCGCCACGGTGTTCGGTATATCGTGCAGCTTCAAATCCAAAAAGACCTCGTGCCCTTCGCTTCGGAACGCACGCACGAGGGATGACCCTTCGCTTATAAAAAGCTCCAGTCCGATTTTAAAAACACCCACGAGCCCACGAAGTTTTTCAGCTAGAGCCAACGCTTCGCGCCCCGTCGGAAAATCCATCGCTACAATGATTTTTTCTTTCATAAAATTATGCGTTGAGGGGGCGTGTTTTTTAAGCCGGGCGAATAGGCAGCCCGCGCCCGATCAGGTATTTTTTCACATCGCCTACGGAATACTGGTTGAAATGGAAGATGCTCGCGGCCAGCACGGCGTCTGCTTTGCCTTCCATCAGAACCTCGTAAAGATGCTCCAGTTCCCCGGCTCCGCCGCTTGCTATGACGGGTGCTTCCACGGCTTCTGAAACGGCTCTTGTGAGAGGGATGTCATAACCCTTTTTCGTGCCGTCGGCATCCATGCTTGTGAGGAGTATTTCACCGGCGCCCATGGCAACGCCTTTCGCAGCCCATTCCACTGCGTCCAGCCCAGTGGGTTTCCTACCGCCGTGCGTGTAAACTTCCCAGCCGCCGCCCGCATCCTGTTTGCGTTTGGCGTCAATGGCCAACACGATGCACTGCGAGCCGAACCGTTCTGCCGCTTCTTTTACAAGTTCGGGGCGTTGTATTGCCGCTGTGTTCAGGCTCACTTTATCGGCTCCTGCTTGGAGCATTTCGCGAATGTCGGCGACTGTGCGGATGCCGCCGCCAACAGTGAGGGGCATGAAAACTTCTTCCGCCGTCCGCTCCACCACATCAATGATTGTTTTTCTGGCGTCGGAGGAAGCAGTAATGTCGAGGAAAACCAGTTCGTCGGCTCCCTGCGCATCGTAGGCTCTAGCCGCCTCGACAGGGTCGCCCGCATCGCGCAGTTCTAAAAATTTAACCCCTTTGACAACCCGTCCGCAGTTGACATCGAGGCAAGGGATGATCCGTTTTGCCAGCACAGTGTTCTTTCTTTAACAGCAAGGCGGACACCGTATTATTTCTACGCGCCCAGTTGGATTTGAACCAACGACCCACAGATTAGAAATCTGTTGCTCTATCCTACTGAGCTATGGGCGCCAGCCGCCTTGGCATCAGGCGGCGAAGATATATGGCATCACAACAACCGCAAGAGAAAATCTGCGGCCTGCGCATAAAAACATTCCGACCCGCCCTTATTTCAGGAGAGTCACCATGTTCTGCTAACACCACAAGGAATGAAAATGTGGTGGGGTGGATATTTGATCTTCTGTGCTAGCCTCGCGGGCGAGACGCACCGCGCTCCTTTCCGAAAGCGGCGAGACGCCGCTTCTACTTTCTGCT
>JAIFLJ010000141.1 GCA_020049135.1 bacterium
CTTGTAACGAGCGACTAAATCCGTTGTTGATTTCATGAACACACTTTACCACATCCACCTCCTCTTGGCACTGGCTTTGCCAGCTTAGGAGAAAAGCCCTGATCCCTTGAACCAATAAGGAATACATCATGAAACTACCGAAAGAACTAAAAATAAAGATCGTAGATTTTCCCGACCCAGCCGCGATGGCGAAGGAGATTGAGGCTGGGAGCAGGGGAGAAACCGAAAAAGGGGCGTGGGTTTTGTCGGGAGAGAACGCCAAAGAGATCGTCAATATGGCGACGGCCGCGTGGCGGATTCGCGGGCGCGTTGTGGATGCCCATTCGGGTGAGCTGAAGGAGCAGCTATCGAAGGAGGAGGTGAAAAAGATCGCCCGTTATCTCGAATCATTCTATGACAGCCTCGCCCGAATGGGCGTTGAGGTGAAGGATCGGACAGGGGAAGCGTTTGACTACGGGTTGCCCGAGAAAGTGGTGACCGCCCAACCTCAAGAGGGGTTGAGCCAAGAACGGATCATCGAGACTTTAAGGCCGACGATTTACTGGAACCACCAGATCGCGCAACAGGGGGAAGTGGTGATTGCCACGCCTACCGCTTCAAACAACAAGGAGGATGAAAAGAGATGAGAACGACGATTGATTACGGGATTGACCTCGGAACGACCAACAGCGCCATCGCTGTTTTGAAAAATGTCTCGACCGAGATCATCAAAAATAACGATGACCAAGATGTGACGCCCTCGGCGGTGAGTTATGGAAAAAACGGGCAGATTTTCGTGGGAACACGGGCGAAAAATGCGATCATAGACAAGCCAAACGACGCTTATGTCGAATTTAAACGGAGGATGGGGACGGAGTTTTCTTACGCCTTTAAAACGAGCGGTCTTTCAAAAAAACCAGAAGAGCTGTCCGCTGAAGTTCTCAAATCGCTCCGCTCGGATGTCGCGCGGGTGACGGGAGAAGAGATCCAATCGGCGGTGATCACGGTTCCTGCGGCGTTCGAGCTTCACCAGTGCGATGCCACTCGGAAGGCGGGAGAACTGGCGGGATTGAAAGGGAGCCCGCTTCTTCAGGAACCCGTGGCAGCGGCACTCGCTTACGGATTTCAAGTGGATTCAGAGAAAGCTTATTGGCTGGTTTATGATTTTGGAGGGGGAACTTTTGATGCCGCTTTGATCAAGGCCGAAGAGGGCCTGATCAATGTGGTTCACCACGGCGGGGACAATTTCTTGGGCGGTTCGGATATTGATTGGGCTATTTTGGAAAGGGTCATCGCCCCCAAGCTGGCGAAAAACTACGATTTGCCAGATTTCAAGCGAGGGAACGGACGGTGGGCGCGGGAGTGGCTAAAGCTAAAGCGGTCGGTGGAACTGGCTAAAATCGAGCTGACGACAAAGGAATCAACGACTTTGACGGATTGTCGCTTCGAGGACGGTTCTGGGGCTGAGGTGGACTGCGAGGAAATTTCATTGACCCGTGCGGAGGTGGTGGGGATCGCGGAGCCGATCATCCAGCGTTCCATCGGGATTTGCAAAAAAGTTCTCGAAGATAAAAAACTCTCTGCGGGGGGTGTGCAGAAGGTGATTTTAGTCGGAGGGCCGACAAAAGCTCCCTATTTCCGAGAAATTTTGAAAGCGGGTTTGGGCATCCCGATTGATTACAGCGCCGATCCGTTGACCGTGGTGGCAAAAGGGGCTGCGGTTTTTGCGGGAACCCAGCGGATTTCCGCAAAGCTGATGAAACCTGCCGAGGCGGGCGAGTTTCAGGTGGACCTGAAATACAAGCCCGTGGGTCACGAGGTGGACCCGATGGTCGGAGGGAAAGTCGTTAGCCCGTCGGGCGTGAGCGTGGCGGGTTTTTCCATCGAGCTAGTCAACGCCAAATCGCAATGGAGGAGTGGGAAGATCACGCTCAAGGAAGAAGGTGTTTTCATGGTCAACCTTCGGGCAGAAAAAGGGGAGCGGAACCAATTTTCTATCGAGCTGACAGATGCTTCGGGCTCGCGGCAGAAAGCGGTGCCCGACCATCTGGTTTATACGATCGGGGCTGTCGTGGAGGAGCAACCGCTCATCAACTCGATGGGGGTGGCTTTGGCGGGGAACTGGGTCGAAAAGTTTTTTGAAAAAGGGGCGGGGCTACCTTTGAAGAAAAAAGGGAAACACCCTTTTCACACGGTCAAAGCCGTGAAGCTGGGGGAGAAAGATGCCGCTATCGTCATCCCTATTGTCGAGGGCGAGAACGAGTTTGCGGACAGGAACCGTTTAGTGGGGTCGTTTGAAATCACGGGCGAGATGATCGGTCGAGATTTGCCAGCGGGGAGCGAGGTGGAAATCACCTTAAAAATCAGCGAGTCGAGGATTATTACGGTCGAAGTTTATGTGCCGTCGGTGGATTGCGAGTTTGAGCACCCCTTCGATTTGAGAAAGAAATCCACCTCCGATGGGGTGGCGCAAGATTTTGATCGGGAGATGAAACGGCTGAGGGACTTGCTCAAGCAGGCGGAGGAAGCGGGAGATGATCAGGGGACGGAGAAACTGGAAAGCCTGCGGGCTTCTCCTCTCGTGGCCGAAATCAAGGAAGCGGTCGCGGCAGCCAAAGGCGATCCAGATGCCGCTGAGAAAGCCGAGAAACGGCTCCTCGAACTGAAAGTGAAACTGGATGAAGCGGAGTCGGGCGTGAAATGGCCCGTGCTGGTCGCCGAGATCAATGATTGGCTGGAAGACCTCGACAAACTGGTGAAACGGCACGGGACAGGCGAACAGCAAGAGCGATTCGAGGATTTGAAAGAGGAAGCCGAAGAGATCATTCTCAAAAAACAGGTGGAACGGCTGGGCAAGAAGTTAGAGCAAGTGAAGACTCTCTACTATCAAATTCTCGTATCCCAACCTGGGTTTTGGACGGGACAATTCAGGCAACTGGAAAGCAAACGAGAGACGATGTCCGACTCGCGCCAAGCGGATCGGTTGTTCGAGGCGGGGCAAAGATACCTCGCTCAAAACAATCTTGAAGGCTTGAAAAATGTGGTGGGGCAATTGTGGGAACTCTTGCCCAAACAGGTCATGCAAGAGATGCAGAGAGGGTTTGGTTCGACTTTGACCAAATAACGACATGAGCGCGGAATCGAGCAAGCGAAAATCGGAGATCGTAAGAGCTTTTGCCTTGCAGATGCGATTGGCGCGAGCTTCGGAACTGGCACGGTCTGGGCTTTTGCTTGAAGCGGAGGATGTGCTGGTGCCTTTCGAGAGAGTGCCGAAAACGCCTGAAGAACATGATTTGCTGGCTCGTATTTATATCCAGCAAGGACGACTGGAGATGGCGAAGAAAAGATGGGAGGATGCTGGGGGGCTCGCGGGCGGAGGAGCGTATTGGAAAGAACTGGAAGCTTTAGAGAGATACTCGGCGAAACAAAAGGAATGGAGGCAGTTTTGGGCAGTCGTCCTGATGATGGCCTGTGTGGCATCCCTGTTGTCTGCCTGGAATGTGTTCAAATGATCCGACACTCCCCCGCTCTTCATTTGATCTGGCAGATTGCCGATATGGAGGCTGAAAATCTCAACCAACCGATGATCCGCCCCGCCCACTTCTTTTTGGCTCTCCTCAAATCTGTGGATTTAGACTTGGAAAAAAGTTTGAAGAGAGTGGATACGGAAACATCCACCGAGATCAAACGGGATTGTTTAAAACTCAAGAACTGCGTGACGGAATTTATCCTAGATCCCACGCAGACGCGCAGGTTTTTGAGGGGTATTTTGCCGAAAGGAGAAAAGAAAAATTCCAGCGAAAAAAGAAGGAGACGGACATCGCTCTCCAAGGAAGTTTTTAAAAAAGCTGAAAACGACACCCAAGATCGTAAGGGTGTGGTCACCCCCCTTCACCTGCTTCTCGCCTTGCTGGAATGCGACGAACCCCAAATCAGAACCATCCTCGATAAAGTAGATGTTGATCTGGACGATTTTAAAAAATACTTGGTGGCACAAATCAAAAACAGAACGATCTAAATTTTAGACAACATGATAGAATTAAACTGTGAAAGTATTGATTCCACTTTTGAATCAATGTCGTCCATCTACGGAGTGAGCGTGGACGATATTCGATCGTTTCTTATTCAACACCCTCTTGCCGAAACAGGGGAACCCTATAAGGAATTATTCGCGTCATTTGAAAAACGCTTTGGTTCACCTCGAAAAGTGGATAGGGTTTACTGGTTTCACCTGACGCGTTCCAGCCCTGAGGCAGATTTTAAATCTGGAATTCTCACTCTTACAGAAGCATGGCCGATTCTGCAAAAAAACTTGGAAAATATTTTGTGCGAACCGATTAAACGGGAACGCTTATCGCAAATAATGGCAGGGATGAAAGCGGAATACCATGTCCCCAGCCGCAAGAATGTGTGCGCTATATTGGTTAAAGAAGCCGCATCACGATCAGAAGAAATGAGGACTCGTGATTACCTGAAAATCCCTGATGTCATAGAGGCTATCTGCAACAAATATCAAAATCAATATGGGGAGGACATCCAAAACAAAGTGCTGAAAAGTTTTGTCCCCTACATCGTTAAATTCTGGGACGACAAATGGAAATCAGATTATGCTAAAGCGGCCTTGTTCTACCTTCGTTCCATCCTTCATGGTGAAGATTTGTCTTTTGATGCAAATAGATGCTTTTTCAGTGAATGGAACATTCCGAAAGATCGTATCGTCACGGTTGAAAAAGTTCATCTCCATCACATTCGAAAATTCTCGCACACTTCTCGCTGCCCTCCATAACCAATCTTTTGTGATGAGGCGAAAATCGGCTTGGTTCATGGGGATTTGATAAGCGGATTGTGCCACTTGAGCAAAGGAAAACGAGCGAAATCGCCATCGTTGGTGTGCAGGACGGCGCGGTTGGCGATGGCGTGGGCTGCGAGCACGGCATCGGAGATGAGCGGCCCTGAACCCATGGCTTGGACAACCAGATTCATGACATTGGCAAAGTGATCGGCGGAAGGTGTGAGGATGCGGGCTTGGGGCAGCGCAAGCCAGGTCTCCACGACTCGCCTGGCGCGTTCCACCGAAACTGCGGAGGCTCCCAAGCGTGGGTGGCTGGCGATCCGCACGAAGCCGAGGATGACCTCGTTAGGCAGACCGATGAGTTCATCGCCATTCATCAAAGACTCCCACCAGCGAGCCGCCGCCGCGTGCTGTGGCACATGGGGGTTGTAGGCGTAGAGGAGCAGGTTGATGTCGGGAAGGATCATGCGCCCAGTTCCCGTAGGGTCGTCGCATCGTCGAGTGCATCGGCGAGATGGTTGAAATTGGCCTCACGGAACTCCAGAGGAAAGGCTGCCGGGAACAGGGGGGTAATCTTGGTGCGAGTCGCCCGAACTGGGATGGCAAGCAGGGCTTGGCGGATCGAACGATTCAGGACTTCCTTAAAAGACTGTCCCGTGCGGCGAACTTCCTCCCGCAAGAGGTTCTCGGTGTCAGAGTCAATCGTGACGGTAGTTCTCATTAGACCACTATAACAGCACTTGTTTTGCTGTCAAGACAGCAAACAGAACACCCAATGAGCGCATCTGCGATTGGAAAAAGTGGCAAGTGACAAGGGTCAGAAGCAGAGGGGGACGCAGGACGGCGCAAAGGCATACCGGGTGAGCATAATATCATCAATCTGCCGCTGGGAACCTGAGCCGAGATCCACCATTTTCCGGATAGCGGAGGAGTTTTCGAAAAAAAACGGCGGAACCGTTACGCCGATCCACCTGCTGGCGGCACTGCTGGAATGTGGCGAGCATCAAATCCCTACGGTTTTGGAAAAGTTAGGTATCGAACAGGACGATTTCAGAAAACATCTGAAATCGTGCATGGTTTCAAAATAATCGGCTCCATAATACTTCTTTCTCTACGCTTGCGGCCTGTGATAAGATTATGACACATGATCAGGATGGCTGTCTTGGGGAGCGGTAGCTCTGGAAATTGTGCCGTGGTGGAAACGGAGCACGCCCGCATCCTTGTTGACGCAGGTTTCAGCGGCAAGCAAATCCGTGAGCGTCTGTCGCTCCTCGGCAGGGGCATCGAAGACTTGGATGGCATCCTGCTCACGCACGAACATCAGGATCATTGCGCCGGACTCGCGATCCTATGTGAAAAATATAAAATACCTCTCTATTGCAACAAACTGACGGCAGGTTTTGTGAAGTCTAAATGGCTGCCGAAATTTTCCGAGTGGCGGTGTTTCGAGACTGGGTCATCATTCGTGGTGAAAGATTTGACAGTGCAGACTTTCTCCGTTCCCCACGATGCCTACGACCCCGTAGGGTTCGTAGTCGGCGCGGGCGGTGTGCAGGCAGGTTTTTTAACGGACTTAGGCCATGTCACGCGGCTGGCATTGGATCGCGTGCGGCTGTGCAGGGCACTGGTGCTGGAAGCCAACCACGACCCGCATCTTTTACAGAACGACACCAAACGCCCATGGGCTATCAAACAGAGGATTCTTTCGCGGCACGGACACCTCTCCAACGAGGCTGCATCCAAGGCGATTGAATTTTTGGAGACATCTGAGATGAGCCATCTTTTCCTCGGCCATCTCAGCCCAGACTGCAATACTCCAGACTTGGCTCTTGAATCTGTGCGCCAGGCGTTGGGCCAAAAAAACGCCACCCATGTCCACCTTGAGGTCGCAAAGCAGGACAAGGTTTCTGGCTGGATCGAATTATTCTAATTTGGCGAAACCAGTGACAAGGGAAGAAGGAGCAAGAAAGAGAGAAAAGTAAGACGCAAAGCGTGAGAACAGGGCATGGACGCATGTCTGCCATGTCGCACGGGCAAGACTTGCCCACGGTGGGTGAAACACCAGACTTGTTAAAGTCCGATTCCAAATTCAGAGGTGCAACGAGCTTGCAAATATTTTGTTGTGATGACGCGGCAGCTAATCAATAACCAACCGATAGCCGATGCGGGGTTCGGTTTGAATTCTGGGAATTGAATCCTGCGCAAAAAATAATTTGCGTCTAAGGTAGGTGATGTAAAGGCGAAGGTATTGTCCCTGATGCTCGGCTTGAGGCCCCCAAATTTCTCTTAAGAGCTGGCGCTGTGTCATTACTTTTCCTGCATGTTGGGATAGAAGTCGGAGCAGCGAGAATTCAGTGGATGTCAATTTTACAATGATACCGTTAATACAGACTTCATGTTTTGAAAAATCAATCTGAAGTTTGCCACATTCAAAAATAGGATTATCCTGCCGATCAGGATTGCGCCGCTGAATAGCCCGCAATCTGGCGAGTAGTTCCTCGCTTCCAAACGGTTTTGTAACATAATCGTCCGCACCCAAATCAAGAGCGTTTACTTTTTCCTCTTTGGAGTCACGAACAGAAAGAATAAGCACGGGCGCAGAGCACCATTCACGGAGTCGCCTGAGCACATCCAATCCATTCATATCAGGCAATCCGAGATCCAAGATAATGACATCGGGCTTTCGGGCTATAATTTCCTGCAAACCCAGTTTACCATCTGCGGCTTCATAAACCCTATAGTTTTCTGATTCCAGAACAATTTTTAACAGCGAACGGAGCTGCCTTTCGTCATCAATCAAAACGGCAACTTTTCCAGAAGGACTCATATTTTAGGGGGGGGCAACCCACCATCCAAAGGAAGACTAACCACAAATATTGCTCCTGTTCCATCCAAACGATTTGAAGCGGTCACGCGCCCTCCAAGAATCCGCACCATCCTATCAACGATTGAAAGCCCAAGCCCCAATCCACCGGGTTTGCTTCCTTCGCCACGATAAAATTGTGTAAATATATGAGGTAGGTCAGATGGTAAAATGCCCTCACCCTTATCCGACACTGATAGGGATAACAGGTTACATTCAACGCTTGCTGACAGTTCAATGACGGCATTGGGCGGAGAATGTGCCACCGCATTGGTCAAAAGATTATGCAAAATATGTTCAATCAGATGAGGGTCTGTTGATACTGGATTGTTTGTTGGAGAATTTATTTTAATTTCAACACGGCAATTTCTTAGCTCTCCTTGTAGTGACTCAATCGTTGATTCAAGTAACTCCTGAACATCGCACCATTCATTGATTGGCTGGAAAATTCCAGATTCAAGTTTTGTCATTTCCAGTAAATTATCCACAACCCGTCTTAAGCGACTCAAGGCGATTCGCGTCTCACTAAAAAGTGTTTTAATCTCGTCGGATGCCGAAAAATCATTCTTGCGAAAAAGCGTGTCGAAGGCCGTTTGTAAAACAGTGACGGGAGTCTTTAATTCATGAGAAACGGAATCCAGCAAAGCGCGATGAAGTTGATTGGATTTTTCGGTCAACTCAACACTCTTGACCGCTTCAAGAAGATGTTGTTTTGCCAAAACCAATGCTAGTTGGGATGCCATGGCTTCCAGCATAACTCTTTCTTCGACAGTAAAGGATTGCTCTCTCTTAATGCCAACAACCCCATAGGCACGCTCCATGTGAACTAGGGGCAAATAAATAGCATCGGAATTTGTCAGTGTGTCCGTATCCCGGCCTGCAACCACACGATTGGCAAAAACCCACTCGGCCACTAATCTTTCTTTAGACGATGGAATATAGGTGCTCCCCGAAAATGGGGTCTCTTTCAGGTTCGCAACGAAATTTGTCTGAGTTTGAGGAAAAAGTAATCCATGTTTGAGATGCCGCAAGTTTTGTAGAGGACTC
>JAIFLJ010000225.1 GCA_020049135.1 bacterium
CGCGTCCTGCGTGCCAACAACGAAGAAGCAAATTACTGGAAAGATCAAGGTCTCGCCGCCTAGAGCTGACAACTTTTGCAATTACACCCCTTCTGAGTGCTGCTTGAAAAAATTTCGTGTATTTCGCGTATTTCGCAGTTAAAATCAGTCGCTAGATAAAAGGAGAAATAAAATATGAAGTCAAAAATAGCTTGGTTGGCATTAGCATTAATGGTTCCATTTTCGGGATATTCACAAGAAGCGAAGCTCCGCCTGGCGCGGATTTTTTGCGACAACGCGGTTTTACAACGAGATATCGAGGTGCCCGTCTGGGGATGGAGTGCGCCCGGTGCCGAGGTGAAAGTCACCTTCAAGGATCAGACGGTGTCAGCCAAGACCGACGAGAGCGGCAAATGGATGGCGAGGTTGAAAGCCCTTTCCGCCGATGACAAGGGTGCCGAGCTGACCGCTCAGACAGGATCGGAAACCTTCACAGCAAAGAATGTTCTCGTCGGCGAAGTTTGGCTCTGTGGCGGGCGTTCGCAGTGGAGCGTTAGCGTGGATAAAATGGTCGCAGGGACAAAAGATAAAGACCCGACCATCGAAAGCGAAGTGGCGCAAATCAATTATCCCTCCGTCCGAATGATCTCCGTGGCTACGAAAAAGCCCACACCCGAACCCCAGCCCGATTTTGATAGCAAAGGGTGGGTGCAGGCGACTCCCGCTTCGATTCGTCAGTATCCTGCCATTTCCGTGATCTTCGCCCATAACTTGCACAAGTCCCTGAAAGTGCCCGTGGGCATTATCACCAACAACTGGGGCGGCAGTAGTGCCCCGCTCTGGATCAGGTTCGAAGCTTACGAGGCATTCACCAAAGGAGCCACCGATTCTGGCACCGATGCCGAATACGAAAAAGAGAGTGCCGCGCACCACAAGAAGGGAGCGGGGGACTATGCCGACAACAAGAAACCTGGCATTTTATGGAATTCCCATGTGTATCCGCTGGTGCCCTATGCGATCCGCGGTCTCGTCTGGTATCTCGACGATATTGACGGACCCAAGGCCGAAGTTTTGGTCAAAGACTGGCGCAAGCAGTGGGGGCAGGATTTTGCGGTTTTGCTCAATCAGGTGCATCCTTCCGACAAAGCGGGAAAACTCACCGATCCCGACATGGGCAAAATGAAGGCCAAAACACCCGAAACCCGCGAGGGGTTGATGAACTTGGAGAAAAAGCTCCAGAATGTCTGGACCAACTGCTGTGCCGATCTCGGCGATGAGGTTGACCCCGGCAACATCCATCCTTTCAACAAGCGGCCCGTTGGCGAGAGGCTCGCCCTTCTGGCTCGCGCGAAAGTCTATGGCGAAGACATTCCTTGCCACTCGCCGGTATTCAAGGAGATGAAACTGGATGGCAATAAAGCCGTCATCTCTTTCGATTATCCTGGTGGCGGCTTGGTCTGCCAGGGAGAAAAGCTGGGAGGGTTTGCCATCTCGGACGGCAAGACATGGGCGTGGGCAGAGGGTTCCGTGACGGCTCCCGATCAAGTTACATTGACTCATCCTTCGGGTGGCACCCCGCAGGCGGTGCGCTACGCTTGGGCGGGTTACCCGCTGATGACCCTTTACACCAAAGAAGGTCTGCCAGCCGCTCCCTTCCGCACGGACAAGTAATTTTGAAAAAATAAAAGGAAAAATAAAATATGAAAAAATGGACAGGAACAATTATGGGATTGGCTGCGGGGCTCTGCTTGCAGACGCTCTCCGCACAGGAACCGCTCAAGGTGCTGGTATTTGGCAATAGCTATTCGCATTGTATCATCGAGGAACTGCCCGAGTTTGCCAAGGCGGCGGGCGAACGCCCCGTTGAGGTGCTATGTTTGCGAGTGGGCGGTTTGGATAAGCACTGGAAAGCGATCGAAGCTGGTGAAAAAGATCCGCAATCTCCCGACTCCAAAGTGGCCTTGGAGACGGACTACAAAGCCAAAATATGCAGTGCCGAAGAGATTAAGGGAAAAAAATGGGATGTGATCGTCCTCCAGCAATTCAGCTCGATGAGTCCCGACATCAAGGCGTGGATGCCCTATGCGAAAAATATCTTTGAATATTGCAAAAAGTCGAACCCCGATGCTCGCTATGTCGTTTATCAGACCCAAGCGTATCGAGATGACAGCATCAAATTCAAAGGGAGCGCCAATAAAAACTTCCGTGACCCCTACAGCGAAGACGAGATGCACCAGGATATTCGCAATGCCGTTATTGCAGTCGCCAAAGAATTGAAGATCGAAGTGGTGCCTGTGGGCGATGCTTTTCAAGTCGCCCGCAAAAGCCCGCTCTGGGGTTACACCTTCCCCGACCCAGCATTTGACTATCTGAATGCGGTGGCACCCGCTACGCCCAATGAAAAGAACTCTCTGCAAATCGGGTTCAAATGGGGCACTGAAGTGCGCAAAACAGGCGTGGCCTATCAGATTGATTGCCATCCCAACAACTTGGGTCGCTACATCGGCGGTGCCGTCTTTTACGAGGTGCTGTTTGGCAAGAATGTGGAAGATGTCAACTATGTCCAAGAGAGCAAAAAGGGCGGTGGCGGTGGAAAGAAAAAGAACAAGTCCGATCTGGATCTGGACGCCGACAAGGGTCTGACGCCCGAAGGTGCCGCCGCCTTGCGCAAATGCGCACATCAGGCGGTGGAAGAATTTAAAAAACAATATCCCGAATTGAAACCTTGACCGAGAGTGATTCTGAAAAGCTTTCAAGGTGAGATTATGGCGCATCTGCGATTTATTGGCCTGCCGAGTCCGTCATGATCCTGAGATGTGTGGCTCTTGAGTAGAGGATGCCCTGCATCTTGCCGCCGTTTTTCGCTTCATCGCAAAAGATTGGTTATAGCCCTCAGACATCCTGAAGTCTCTGGGTAAGAAAGTGGTGGATAAGGAAAGGGGATGGATGGAGAGTGTGGTGCGGGCATCCCTGCCTGCTTCTTTCGGCGGCAAGATGCCGCCGCTCCCTTCTATTTTCAGAGTAGTTCTCCTTGTGTCGGCATCCCAACTCTGTATTTTCAATGTCAGTGTTTCAAAATACAGAATGGATTTTCGCACAGACGCAATCGAGGTGCCCTTGATGAAGGCTCGCCTCATTCCGTGCCACCTCATCGCCGGCTCGCTCGGCGTGGGAAAAACTACGGCTGTTCTCGATTACCTCAAGTGCCATGCAGGGCAGGAATTCGTCGCCGTTCTCACCAATGACTTCGGCAAGATCGGGATGGACGCCTCCATGCTTCGAGGGGAAATGGGGGAACGCGCCGATGCCGTCCATATCATCAATGTGCCAGGCGGCTGCATCTGTTGCACCTCTTATGCGGGGTTGGAATCGGGACTGGAAGAGCTTTCTAAAAAAACTGGAGTTAGTCGCATCATCATCGAACCCAGCGGGCTGACGCTTTTAGAATCTTTCGCCCCGACCATGTCGCAGATATGCCAAAAGAACGGGTTTGAGTGGATGCCCGTCATTGCGCTGATAGACCCCGCACGCACGCGCAAAGTCCAAATTGAAAATCTCCCTTACTTCGGTCAGCTCGTCCGGCACGCCGAGATTCTGGTGGCGAACCGTTGCGACCGTTGCAAGCCGGAGTTTATGGAAGAGTTCCAGCAATGGAGCGGTGCGTTGCAGCCGCCGAAGCTTCGCGTGCTGTCAACCTCGTTTGGCAAACTGCCACAAGAGCTGTTTGAAATCCGCCGCACTGTGGATGTGCCAGCCGTTTCTGATAAAAAAATGCCCCACGCAATTTCAGCAAAGTCGGGGGGTTGCCGATGGTCTGCCGACCTTGTATTTCAAGAATCGTCCATCCGTAGGGCACTTGAAACAGGCGGTATTCAGCGGTTCAAAGGTCTCTTTCACACAGAGGATGGATGGCGTTGGATCGAATGGGCTTCTGGCGAGATTTTTGTCCGCCCCGCCCTGGCATCTACGGAATCCCGAGCTGAGTGGATTCTCGACTTGCTTGCAGACGAGGCGAAGCTGGAAAAGTGTTTAACCCACGCTCCAGATTGATGGTGCTGATGGTTCGTGTGGAATCAGGCCTGATTGAAAAGTCGTTTTACTTCTTCTAGTTCAACTGGCTTGGTGATGTAAGCATCGAAGCCGTTGCTCAAATATTTCTCCCGATCCCCTGACATGGCGAAAGCCGTCACTGCCACATAACATGCTGGCGATGGATGGATGGCTTTGATTTTTTTCATGCACTGAACTCCGTCCATGCCAGGCATCAGGATGTCTATCATGAAATGCGTGTAACGGTTGCGCTCTGCCAGCGCGATGGCGGCTGCCCCGTTCTGCACACAATCCACATGCGGGGTGATAGAATGTATCATAACTTTCAGCAGATAAATATTTGTCGGGTGGTCGTCCACAACGAGAACCCTAGCGTTTTCGTTTCTTACGAAAACTGTAGAAGGCTGATCCGTTATAGCCTCGTTGGCAGCTTCGCTAAATGAAGCCTCTAGCGTGAAGACGGCTTTTGTCCCTTGGCCGTATGAGCTTTCCAGCGAGACATCGCCACCCATTTTCTGAGCAATCCTGCGAGAAATCACAAGCCCAAGCCCAGTCCCATCGTAGTTTCGTGCAGAACCCGATTCTACCTGTGTGAAAGGCGTGAATAGCTTTTGCAAGTCATCAGGTTTTATTCCTATACCAGTGTCTTCGACGATTACGGAGACACGGGCACGCCCATTCTCCAGCTTTTTCACTGTTGCCTGCAAGATGATGCCGCCAGTCTGCGTGAACTTGACTGCATTGGAAAGGAGGTTGAAAAGAACCTGTCTTGTGCGGCGTTCGTCGGCTATAAGAAGTATGTTTTCATCGCAGGCCATTTTCAGGTGGAGACCTTTTTCTGCGATCTTCAGTTCAAGCGGCTGGATGGACTCTTTGATCATGGAGGCAAGATCAAACAGGTTTTCTTCCAAATCCAGTTTGCCAGCTTCGATTTTTGAAAAATCAAGAATATCGTCAATTAGCTGGAGCAGGTTGTGACCGCAACGGTTTATGATGCCAGCGTATTCCCTCTGCGTCACGCTCATGTTTGGGGCGATGGAAAGCAGCTTTGAAAAACCGAGAATCCCGTTGAGCGGTGTCCTGAGTTCGTGGCTCATCACAGCAAGAAACTCGCTTTTGGCGCGGTTTGCCTGCTTGGCCTGACCTTCCAGCAAGCGGGATTCGTCAAGTGAGGACTGGAGCTTCGAATTCAGAGATGTAAGTTCACCAGTTTGTTTTTGCAGGGCAGAAACAAGGGATGAGAGTTGTGAAATGGACGGCCTGAAAACGATCAGAAACTCCAGTAGCAAAACTATGAGGCCGACGGCGAGCACCACTTTTTCAAGTGATTGGAGCGACTGGAGACGAACCCGTGCTTCCTTGTCGAACTGGAATGTTATCTTGTCCATAAGCGGCAGAAACTTCGCTTCATTTTTCAGGAGAGTTTCGGCGGCTAGACGAATTTTTTGCGGCTGCGGTTTTTCTGTTTTATTGAGGTGCTCTATGAGCGAGGCGATTGAGTCTGCCATCGCAGAGTAGAAAGGATTCATCTCTGCGAACAGTGCTTTAATTTCTGGCGAGTTGTCTCGCACTGTGAGTCCCAGCTTTGCATCCCCGTGCTGTAGCCCCTCGTGAGCAGCCATCCAGTGCTGGAGTGATTCGGATATTTCTTTTTTGCGAGCCTGCGTTTCTGATCCGTTAGGCTGGCGTTCGATGGCGAGCACGCATTTGGTCAAGCGCTGACTGAGCATCCTCTGCCTGCCAGAAAGGTTTATGACACGCGAGTCGCCCTCATTGCCGTTGATGGCGTACTGCATCATGGACGAGGAAAAAAGAATCGTGGAAGCGATCAGTGCGAGCGCTATGCCATAGATCACTTTCAGCGCTTCTATTTTTTTGTGAGTCAGTGCTTTCATGCTGTGAACTTATCGGATATGGCCGTGCAACGAAAAAAGAATCGGCGTTTGCAGACGCCGATTCTTTTCATGCGCCGAGCAGTGTTTAGGCGATTTCGCAAACCACTGTGTTTTCGCGCTTGAGACTGGCCAAGGGTATGAGGTTGCCCTCAATCACCTTGCCGTTCAGCACGAGGCTTTTCACGCCTTTGTTTTTGCCTGAAGGATTTTTTACCTCGATAGAAACCGTTTTCCCACGGAAAACGCGGGTGGCCGTGAAGCCATTCCACTCTTTCGGTATGCATGGGTCTATGCGCAGGCCATCCAGTTCAGGGCGTATGCCGAGGATGAACTCAGCGGGGGCATAGTAGCTCCAACCAGCAGAGCCCGTAAGCCAAGGCAGGTGCGATTTGCCTTCGCGCTTGCTGTAGCGGCTGCTCGTGGATTGGCAGTAGCAATAGGGTTCTACCTGCCGCAATTCAGCTATTTCGTTGAAGCGTGCTGGCAGGTTGTTGCGGTATGCCCTGTAAGCGCGGTCGCCGAAGCCCATCAGCGCGTTTGCCATAATGATCCAGCCTTGCGAGTGGCTGAATATTCCTGCGTTTTCTTTTTGGCCTGGGTTCATGAGTGTCATGCGCAACTCTTTGCACGGCGAATTGACCGCTGGCGGCATGAGTGCCATGTAACCAAATGGGGTTTCAAGGTGTTTTTCCATTGATGCGAGTGCTTTTTTGCCCTGCTCTTCGGTAGCGGCACCGCTGATGATCGCCCAACTCTGGATCGGCTGGAAAATCTTGGTCTCTTTGTTTTTAGCCGAGCCGAGGATTTCGTTTTTCTCATTGAAACCACGGATGAACCAATTGCCATCCCAAGTAAGTTTCTGTATTTTAGTATCCAGCTTCTTGAGTTCTTTTTCCGCCCAAGCAGCTTCTTTTGGTTTTTTTAGGAGCTTGGCAACTTCGGCGTATTTAGCGAAACCGTAGCGCATTTGGAAGGCTACAAAAGTCGTTTCACCTTTAAAGCCCATGCGGATGCAGTCGTCCCAGTCGGCATAGAGGCCGCAGGGCAAGCCGTTGCGCCCAGAGCGTGCTAGGTTAAACTCGAGTGCTTTGCGGAGGTGGCCAAGCACCGTGTCTTTTCCTTTGTCGCAGTAGGGCAGAACTTTGTTATAAAACTTGATGTCGCCAGTCTCGCGGACATAGGCATCAATTGAGTAGAAATGCCAAAGCATGTCATCGGAACGCTGGTGTGCAGGATCCACCTTGGGCATGGAGCCAGGGTAGTGAGCGAAGGGTTTCACCTCTGGCATAGCACCGCCGTTTGACTCTTGGCCAGTGAGCATCAGTTCGAGGCGCTCGCGCACTTCGTCAGGTATGAGTGCCGCGTTGCCAGTGCAATCTTGGACGGTGTCGCGGTAGCCGAAGCCGTCGCGCTCATCGCCAGAATAGATCAGGCTCGCCGAGCGGCACCAGTAGAAGTTGACAAGCGCATCGTAAGCACCCCACTGGTTGAGCATGACATTCATCTCTTTGTCAGGCGTATTGACCTTGAGTGTCGAGGTGCGTTTCTTCCAGTATTCCTTGATCTTCTGAAGTTCAGCAGCGGTGGTTTTCAGCCCGAACTTAGCAGCGGCTTTTTTGCCATCCTTGTCAGCGTGACCCACGCCCATGAGCACCATGAGTTCGCGTGTTTCTCCAGGAGCGAGTTCGATCTCAGTCTGAAGCCCGCCGCAGCCGTTGTCGCCGTATGCTGTGCTGTTTTGGCATTTGCCCGTTTCCACAGCCACGGGGTTTTTATAAGTGCGGTAACCGCCGATGAATGTTTCGCGATCGAGGTCGTAGCCCGTCACTTTGGAACCGAGCAATGTCATCCACCACCAGCGCGACTGGTCGCGATTTTTGAAGTTCTTTTCGTCTTCGGCTAGGTTGCCGCACATTACATTTTGTATGAACCCATTTTTGAATTCGTTGCGCAAGACATACATGCTGTACTGCAAATTGAAGTGATCCATGAATATGTGCCATTCACTGGTGAATTCGACATAGCTATAGACGCCTAGCTTGCGTTTTTTCTTGCCAGTGTTAGTCACCTTCATGTTCCAACATTCCACAGTCTGGTCTATGGGGATATAGTAGGTCGTTTCGGTGTGGATGTCGGAGTAGTCGGCCGACATAACCGCGTAGCCTGGCGCGAAACGGCACTCGCTTTTATACTGGTCTAGCGGCTTGCCTACTGGCTGCCACGATGTGCTCCAGAAATCTCCAGACTCGTTGTCGCGGATGTAGAAATATCGGCCAGGCTGGTCGTTGGGCACGGCGTTGAACGGCAGGCGTGTAAAGCGGCCTTGCCCAGAAGTTTTGTAGAATGAATATCCACCTGCGTTGTTGGTGATAACGCCGCCGAACTCGCGTGTCCCGATGTAGTTTGTCCACGACTTGGGTGTGTCTGGGCGTTCGATCACATATTCAAAATTTGCTTCGTCAAAATATCCGTATTTCATTCTATTTTCTTTTGCTCCTGTTTTTAAAGTTGGACGATTGTTCCCATATTTTCATTTTTTGGGAAGTTTAAAAAACTGGCACCACTTCCTGAAGTTTGTGTTTTTCTTGGGCCCCTGTTCCTTCCATAAAATTAACCTTTTTTTGAAAAAGCCTCTTGTTTTCGGTATTTTTCTGTTGACATATTATAGATAATATATCT
>JAIFLJ010000180.1:0-388 GCA_020049135.1 bacterium
ATACCCGCAGGGGTCTGTAACTGAGGCGCAACGCAGGATGGCGGCAAAAGGACGAGCAGATTTTGTTTATGTTATTTGTGAACGGCTCCTTAATACTCGCAGATGACACCTTACCCGCAGGACGGTGGAGAGGTCGGCCTGATTGCCGGCAGGGGGTGCTACCCGTTTGAATGGGTAGCAGCGGCCAAGCGTGCAGGCGTGAAAAAAATTGTGGCCATCGCTTTCGAGGGTGAGACCGACCCGGCACTGGCTGCAGAAGTCGGGGAAATGCACTGGATGAGCGTGGGGCAGCTCGGTAAACTCCTGAAAACTTTCCGCGAGAAAAAAATCAGACGAGCCGTTATGGCTGGGCAGATTCGTCCAGGCAGGCTTTTCGACCTGAAACCAG
>JAIFLJ010000180.1:448-26001 GCA_020049135.1 bacterium
CCAGATTTCCGTGCGCTATTTTTGCTGGCAAGATTAAAAAAGAGGAACGCAGAATCGCTTTTTTCTGCCATAGCCGACCAGCTTGCGTCGGCTGGCATCGAACTGCTTCCAGCCACGGTTTTCATGGAAGACCAGATCGCGGGGGTGGGATGGCAGATCGGACCCAAAATAAAACCGCGCTTGATGGACGATGCCCGCTACGGTTTTTCGATCGCCAAAGAAATAAGCCGCCTAGACATAGGCCAGACTGTCGTGGTGCGCCAAGGCACCGTGTTGGCGGTGGAGGGGTTTGAAGGGACTAACGACACATTGCGGCGCGGCGGCTCCTTTGGCGCGGGGGCGGTGGCCGTCAAAGTTAGCAAGCCGAACCAAGATATGAGGTTCGATGTGCCCGTGATAGGTTCGCAAACAGCCGAAGTAGCTGCTGGGGCGGGACTGGCACTCTTTGCGGTTGAAAGCAGAAAAACCTTGCTTTTGGAAAGGGAAAAACTTACCGAACTAGCTGCTGAAAAAAAAATCAGCTTTGTGGCATTGGAGTGATTGAAGGTATATGAACAAGATTAAAGTTGGCGTTGTGGGCGTGGGGCACATAGGGCGGGAGCACGCCCGGATTTACTCCCTCCTGAAGAATGTGGAGTTCGTGGGCGTTTACGATTTGGATCCGTCAGTGGGCAAACGCATCGCGCAGACATACAACAACCGCGCTTTCACGAAAGTGGAGGAACTCATCGAAGCAGTGGACGCCGTCAGCATAGCCACTCCGACAGTCTCGCACTATGATGTCGCCAAACCGTTCTTGGAAGCTGGCAAACACTTGCTTATTGAAAAGCCGATCGCGGCTACACCCGCCACGGCGAAAGATCTGGTCTATCTGGCAAACCAGAAAAAAGTGGTTTTACAGGTCGGGCACATTGAGCGCTTCAACCCCGTGTTGAAAACGATCGAATCCTGTCTCACCCGTCCCAAATTCATTGAGGCGCACCGCCTCTCGCCATACCCTGGCCGCAGCACAGATGTCGGAGTGGTTCTCGACCTCATGATCCACGACCTAGATGTCATCCTGCACCTCGTCCGCTCCCCGATAGCGCATATTGATGCCGTGGGAGTGGCTGTGTTGAGCAAAGGCGAAGACATCGCCAACGCCCGCATTCGTTTCCAGAACGGCTGCGTCGCCAATGTGACCACGAGCCGCATCAGCCCAGACAAAATGCGTAAAATACGCCTTTTCCAAGATGACACTTATCTCTCGCTGGACTACCAGAATCAAGCTGGCGAGATTTACCGCAAAATCAAAAGCCAGATAACACGCGAGAAAGTTCCAGTCGAAAAACAGGAGCCGTTATTCCTCCAAATCGCCTCTTTCGTTGAGTGCGTCCATAACAAAACAATGCCCGTGGTCAGCGGTGAGCAGGGGGCGGCAGCCCTTGATATCGCCATACAGATAACCGACTTGATATGGCAAGACCCCAGTAGAAAACTGGAGATTCCTGGCACATTGGGATGATGCCTGTCGCATGAAAATTTTTTGTTTAGCGGGAGAACCCAGCGGAGATTTGCTCGGAGCGGATTTGATAAATGCCATCCGCAACGAAAACGCCTCTCTGGATTGTTACGGGGCGGGAGGGCACCACATGGCAGCCGCTGGGCAGAAACAGTGCCTCAACCTAGCCAACCACGCCGTCATCGGCCTATGGGATGTTCTCGCCCAATACCCCAAGTTCCATAAGTTTTTCAACTTCCTGATCGAAGAGTGCGTCCGCACGGAGCCCGACGCTATCATCGCCATTGACAACCCAGGCTTCAACCTGCGTTTCATAAGCCGCATCCGCGAGTTGATGCCCAAGGTCAAAGTTTACTACTATGTCAGCCCACAGGTTTGGGCGTGGAAACCGGGACGCGCCAAAATCCTGAAAAAATATGTGGATTTGCTGATATGTATTTTCCCGTTCGAGCCAGACTGGTTCCGCGAACATTGCCCTGGCCTCCACGCCGTCTGGGTCGGGCATCCGATACTCGACAGGCTTTTCCTCCCCGAAAGCAACACCCTGCGCGATGACAAAATCACAATCGCTCTCATGCCTGGCAGCAGGACGCGCGAAGTGTCCAAACACCTCCCGCTACTACTAGAAACAGCCATGCTGATGAGCACAGTGCAGGGCAATTTTGCATTCCGCTGCCTAGCACCCACACCAGCGATCGCTCGGCTGGAGCAGAGCATCATTGATGAGCGCGTGGGTCTTGCGTTGGATATACAGGTGCTCAGCGGCTACGCTGCCACACATCTTTCCCGCTCGCACCTAGCACTGGTGGCATCTGGCACGGCCACACTCGAATGTGCGCTGGCATGCACGCCCATGATAGTGTTTTACCATGTCAACTGGCTCACATATTGGGCAGGGCGTTTCCTTATCAAACTTCCGTATCTCTCCATAGTCAACCTACTGCTGAACAAAAGTGCCGTCCCTGAACTCATACAGACGCAGGCCACTCCGCACCGCATGGCACGCACCGCGTTGGAGATACTTTCTAGCGACCAGACACGCAAACAGCAGCAGGAAGACATGAAACGAGTCGTCGAAATATTGGGCGAGCCTGGCGCGTCTCGCTACGCAGCCAAACTCATTTTGGCCAACATGGAAAAACTTTAATCCACCTATGCCCGGCAAGCTCTTCATAGTGGCAACGCCGATCGGCAATCTGGAAGACATCACGCTGCGAGCCCTCCGCACACTCAAAGAGGCCGACATCGTGGCCGCAGAAGACACGCGCCACACTGGCCACCTACTCGCCCATTATAAAATTGCAAAACCGCTCATCAGCTACCACCAGTTCAACGAGGCAAAACGCACCGCTGAATTCAGTTCGCTGCTGGAGCAGGGGCGGGCAATAGCACTCGTTTCCGACGCGGGTTTCCCTGGCCTTTCCGACCCTGGCGAACGCCTCATCTCGTTCTGCGTAAAACATGGCGTTGATATTGAAGTTATCCCTGGCCCTTCTGCTGTCCTGCACGCCCTGACTGCCAGCGGGTTTAAAATGACGCCTTTTTTGTTCGAAGGTTTTTTGCCAGTGAAAAGCGGGCAGCGTGCAAGAAAAATAGCGGCTTTGGCTGCGCGGAACGAAACCACAGTCTTTTTCGAATCGCCCTATCGCATAGGCAAAACTTTGGACGAACTCGCCCGCCAACTTCCGGGAAGGCTCGTTTGCGTGGCCAGAGAGATGACGAAAAAATTCGAAGAAATACTGCGCGGCACCGCCTCGGAATTAGCACTTCAATGCCAGTCCAAAAACTGGAAAGGTGAAATCACACTAGTAGTCGCAGGTGCGGGCGATGACGAACCTCCGTGCTTGGACGGACAAGAAACGGGCGAGTGAAAAGCCGTGTAGAGTGATTAGGAAACGCAAAATCTTGGTTCAACTGCTTGCAACAATAAGATGCAATCCAAACTTTTGAGCGTTATATTACATATTTTAATACATTATTAATTTTGCTTGAATAAAACGGGCTTTGGGTTATCTTGTGGGCAACATGAAAAAGCCGCTTGGTTTCTGTGATGGAAATTGCTCTTTGTTAGAGTGTTACATCAGGGATGTTGGGTCTTTTCAATTGATCCAAGCCAGCGATGAAATCGCTCTGGCCAAACTGATCAAAAAAGGAATATCTGCCCAAAAAGAACTCCTGAAACTCTGTTCCGCCCCAAATAAAAAAACCGCAAAAGGAGCCCAAAAACAAATCGCAGGCAACCGCGTTTCAACTCTGGAAAAATCGGTTAAAGACGGTGTCCAAGCCCGTGAAAAAATGATCAAATCAAACTTGCGCCTAGTCATCAAACTCGCCCAAGAATATGCCTCTTACGGTTTCCCTCTCATAGACATGATATCCGAAGGAAATATAGGGCTGACCAAAGCTGTGGATCGCTTTAAGCCTGACAAAGGCGCAAAACTGAGCACATACGCCTCATGGTGGATACGCCAGTCCATACGCCGACTCATATCTAGCCAATCCAAAGCCATAAGGCTCCCCGTCCACATGACGGATAAAATAGCCAAGCTGCGCCGACTAACTACGCAGCTCAAAGAAGAGTTCGGGCGCGAGCCTTCCGATGAGGAGTTGGCCGAAGAAATGAAAGTCTCCTGCTCAAAAATCGCTCTGCTGCGTGCAGCCGGACTTTCGCCGACTTCTCTGAACGCCCCTGTTGGAGACTCTGACGGCATGGAACTCGGCGAAATCATCTGTGACGAATCAGCTAACCAACCTGACGAATGGGTTGAGCGCAAGGAACTCACCCAAAAAATGATGCTCCTACTAGAGCAACTAGACGAGAGGGAGCGGATGATCCTAACACTGCGCTACGGGCTAAATGGAAAAAAGGCCATGACTCTCGAAGAGGTCGGCTCAAAGTTCAATGTAACTCGTGAGCGCATCCGACAGCTCCAAGAGACCAGCCTCCAAAAACTGAATATCGCGATGGACTCAGCACTTACAAACTGATGTTGCTCAAATTTATACGGCGGACTCTTTGATCCACCTAATCACCTGCCCCAAAGCTTGTGCGCGGTGACTTATACTGTTTTTGATTTCGGAAGAAAGCACTCCGAAAGATTCCGAAAACCCATCTGGCACAAAAAGCGGATCGTAACCGAACCCGCTGTCACCCAGCTTTGCACGGAGTATAGAACCGCGACAAACGCCGTCGGCGATAAAAAGTTTTTCGCCGCGAAAAGCCACTGCCACCGCGCAACGGAACTGTGCCCCCCTCAATTTGTCTGTGACACTTTCCATTTCATATAGCAGCCTAGCATTGTTAGCGTCATCATCGCCGTGTGATCCGGCAAAACGAGCCGAATGAACCCCTGGCCGCCCGCCCAAAGCATCTACCTCCAACCCCGAATCATCGGCGAGAACTGGAATAAGCACGAGTCGAGAAATGACGAGTGCTTTTTTAAGGGCGTTCTCCTCGAATGTTGCCCCGTCCTCATCCACTTCTGGCAGGTCTGGAAAATCGAGCACAGTCTGGATTTTCGGGGCATCACTGGTATTGATCCCACGCGAAAGAAGCGACTCTAGCTCCTGCGCTTTTTTTTTGTTACGGCTAGCAAGCAACCAATTTTTTTTCATTTCTGAAAACATCGTCACATTTAAAATCTCCATATGTAATTTAGCGATGTTTTTATCGGTGTCTTAAACTTTATTCAATCTGGATTATGGAAAACATAAAAGGTGGGGTGTGATTGAGCGGTGTTGCAATTTTTGAAAAATAATCGGAATAAAGACCTGCCCGCAGCCGGACTCGAACCGGCACGGAGTTTTACCTCCTCAGGATTTTAAGTCCTGTGTGTCTGCCATTTCACCATGCGGGCTTTTATAAAAAAACTCAGGCCAACCAACAAAGCGACTCCTCTAAAAAAATCAAGGCCTGTATTTTCTGGCCTGTCCAGTGTCCTTGTCTATGGCGATCGTTACAAAATTCGGAGGTATCATGGATTCGCCCCCAGAAGATTTCGCCCCAGCTTTTTTGATTTTGTTTTCAGCTACAATCGTGAAAAAACAGTTGGTTACATGGACGCTATTGGTGATATCTGTGGTGCCGTTCGGGCGGAAACGGAAACACCTATACCGAGCATCGCGTCCGCCCACTTTGAAGTTCGACGCCTCTTCTTCGAGGTCTTTCAGTAGTTCGGAATAGACATCGTTATTGTAAATAACGATCCCTTTCGGAAGATTTTCAATTTTGCCTATCAGATTGGTCTCCTGTTCACCCTTGAAACTCTTTATTTCAGTGATGCCTATTGCCGTGTAGTTGTCTTGGCCGTCGGGTCTAAAAAGACGGAACTCGGTGTACCTGCCCTGCGAAACAGCCTTTTGTTTGGCTAAATCCAAAAGGCCAAGACAATTTTCGCCTGCGGCTGCCAAGTTTGTGGGTTCTGCCATGCGCATGAAAGACGGGATGGCCATGGCCGAAATCAGCACGCCTATGGAGATCACGACCATCAGCTCCACCAGCGAAAAACCTTGCCCCCGCCGCTCTGAAAAATAGACGCTCATGCTGCCCGTTATTTGTAGATGCTCATCTTTGAATGAACAACCTTTTTTTTCTGCTTTGCAAATAAGATGTAGTGCAGCCATTCCCCTCCCCCGAAATAGGCAGGCAATGACCGCCATCCGTTTTCATGCTTCGCATGTTACAGAATCAGAATTGCTGCGGAACTTTTTCAAGCTGATAGCACTCTATTATATCGCCGACAAGATACTCGCTGAAATTGCCCAGCCTAACTCCGCACTCTAGTCCGCTACGCACTTCGTTGACTTCATCTTGGAAGCGCTTGAGCGTGACGATGCTGCCATCGTAAATCTCCTGCCGCCCACGCAGGATGCGTGCACGCCCGCTCTTGGTGATGCGCCCGCTCTGGACAGCACAACCCGCGATGGGGAACTTGGAAAGTTCAATGACCTGTTTGCAGACGGCATGCCCAATGACAGACTCTCGCGTGACGGGATCCAACAGGCCAGCCATCGCCTCGCGCACTTGGTCTATCAGCTCGTAAATGATGCTAAAGAGTTTGATCTGTATGTTTTCGCGCTTGGCCGCAGCGGCAGCCACATTTTCTGTGCGGCTGTTGAATCCAATGACGACCGCGTTGGACGCGGCGGCCAGCATCACATCCGACTCTGTGATGGGTCCCACACCTTTTAGTAGTATTTCTACACCCACCTTGTCGTGCAGGATTTTGGCAAGCGAATCGGCGATGGCTTCCACTGAGCCTTGGACATCCGCCTTCAGTATGAGCTTGAGAGCTTTTTTGTTTTCATCGGCTAGTGTCTCGAAGAGGTTCTCAAGCGTAACCCGTTTTTGCCCCTGCAATTTTCCGAGTCGTAGCTGTTGCTGACGCTCTTCAGAAAGTGTCCTAGCATCCTTTTCAGAGGTCATTTCCACAAGTGCATCACCCGCCAACGGGACACCCGTCAGGCCGAGAATTTTTGCGGGCGTTGACGGACCCGCCGATTTGATCGGCTTGTCGGAGTCGCTGAACATGCTCTTGACTTTGCCATAGTAATCGCCGCAGATAAAAGCCGCGCCTATTTTGAGCGTGCCAGACTGCACCAGTAAAGTAACTGTGGGGCCGCGCCCCTGTTCTAGCTGAGCCTCCACGACCGTGGCCTTAGCTGGCCCTTCAGGATCAGCTTTCAGTTCCATGACTTCAGCGAGAACCTGTATGTTTTCGAGAAGGCGGTCTATGCCTATTTTTTTCGTAGCAGAAACTTCGCTAACGATCGTCTCTCCGCCCCACTCTTCTGGCACAAGGCCATGGTCTTGCAGTTGTTTTTTTACACGGTTGAGATCAATTGACGGGAGATCAATTTTATTGATAGCCACCATGATTTTCACCCCGGCAGCTTTGGCGTGGGCGAGTGCCTCTTCCGTCTGCGGCATGATACCGTCATCGGCTGCAACCACCAGCACGACGATGTCCGTCATGTTGGCTCCGCGTGCACGCATGGCCGAGAACGCGGCATGGCCAGGCGTATCCAAAAAAGTTATCTTTTGGCCGTTGTGTTCCACTTGGTATGCGCCGATGTGCTGCGTAATACCGCCAGCCTCGCCAGCCGCGACGCGTGCCCGTCGGATGGCGTCCAGAAGCGATGTTTTGCCGTGGTCAACATGCCCCATGAAAGTCACGACAGGAGCACGCAACGGTGTCGGGTCGTCATTTTTTTCCACATGTATTACTGGGGGCGGTTCCTCAATTTTTTTCGGCGGGGGCTCAACGGGCTTCTGTTTTTCTTGCTCAAGCACTAGGCTGCGTTTTTCGCAGAGCTTGCGGGCAATATCCCACTCAATAGTATCGTTCTGCGTTTTGAAAATGTTCATCTCCATCAGGTCGTGCGTGATCTGATAAAATTTCACACCCATCTTTTCGGCCAGATCCCGCAACACTACGGGGGGTTTCATGATGATAATCCGCTTCCCATCGTGGGAGAGTGTCTCTGACGCATGCGGAGCCGACGACTGTGGCTCGGGGACAGGTTCAACGGCGGGCACCACTGGTGCTGGAGTCTCCTGCACGGCGTCTATGGTCATGTCTGGTGTTTTTGGTGCTTCGACCACAGCAACAGGTTTTATCGCACGGGGCTTGTATGGAGTCTTGGCAGCTCCACTTGCTTTTGCTTTTGATTCACCGGCACTGGCCATAATGTTCTAGTTCCTGTCTTTGTCTGATGTATTTTAAGATGTGGGTGTCGTTGACGACGACTCCCCTGCTTGATGCGACGCCTTGTATTGGGCGAGTGATTCTTTTATTTTCTGGCGGGTGCCTTCTTCGTGTATAATGGCATCCAAATCCGCTTCAGCCTCGATGATGCTGTCTAGGTTGTTCAACCCCGACAGGACGAGAAGTTTGGCCGCTTCCTCATCCACTTGGAGCTGGGCTACAAGCTGGGCTACAGCTTGTTGAACCTTATCTTCAAACTGAATGCGCTGCGATGCGTCTCGCTTGATGATGATTTCCCACCCGGTAAGCTTCTGTGTCAGGCGTGCGTTTTGGCCGCGCTTGCCGATGGCAAGCGAGAGGTTTTCGTCATCAACGATCACCGTAACCCGTTTGCCAGCATCATCGAACTCCATGCTTTTCAGTTTCGCTGGCTTGAGCGACTCCAAGACCATTTCCCTTATGTTGTCAGACCAGCGGAAAATATCTACGCGCTCGTTGTTCAGCTCGCGGACGATATTTTTCACGCGTGAGCCACGAATACCTACGCAGGCTCCCACTGGATCAATTTTCTCCTGCTTGGCCGCCACGGCGATTTTCGTGCGGAAACCTGGCTCGCGTGCCATCGCCTTGATCTCAATTGTGCCGTTGGAAAGCTCGTTGCACTCCAACTCGAAAAGCTTCCTTACAAAATGCGGGTGGCTGCGTGAGAGGATGATCTTGGGGCCGCTAGGCAGCTTATCCACACGCAGCACCAGCGCACGGATGTGGTCGCCAACTTGGTACTCTTCCTGTTGGACGCGTTCCGTCTGTGGCATGATTCCCTCGCACTTAGACGGCTCTAGCTCAAGATATACATCCGAGCGCACGAAGCGCCGCACCGTTCCAGTCACGATGTCGCCGACACGATCCTTGAATTCACGGAATGTTCGGTCTTTGTCCCTCTCGCGCAAAGCCTGCGTGATGCCCTGCTTGACGGCCTGCGCTGCAATACGACCCATATCTTTAGGAGTCACTTCGATCTCATAGGTCTGTCCCAAAATGCAGGACGGAATGCGCTTGCGGGCTTCGGCCACGCCTATCTGCTCAAAAGGGTTGATGACATGCGATACGACCGTGAGGCGGGCATAGGCTCTGATGTCACCAGCCTTGCGGTCTATGTTCACACGGAGGTCACGCGCTGGCCCTTGGCTTTTGAGCGTGGCAGCAAGAATTGAAGACTCCACGATAGAAAACAGCTCCTCTTTCGGGATGTCCCGATCCCGAACCAGTTGCTCTAACACCGCTAAAAATTCCGCATTCATCGTTCCCTCCTCTTCTTCAGTTGCTCATAAAAAACAAAAAAGCGGGAAGCCTTTCAGCCCCCACTTTGCCAAGTGGCTGATAACACTATAGCCACTCGAAATTCAGTCAAGCCGAAATTTCATATTTTATTGGCTTGGCACCTATCCACCGCCCAATTTTCTGGGCGATAAATAATTAAAAATAGGGCTGGCCTACTACCCGATGCTCTGCTATTCCCGTCCCTCTTTTTTCCTAGAAATATACAGAAAGACAACTATGAAACAGATTCGAAACATTGCGATTATAGCGCATGTGGACCACGGCAAAACAACGCTGGTGGATCAACTCCTACGCCAGTCTGGCACATTCCGCGAAAACCAGCAGGTCGAGGAACGAGTTATGGACTCCATGGATCTCGAAAGGGAAAAAGGAATCACCATCAAAGCTAAAAACGCCTCGTTCAAATGGAACGGCTACCATATTAACATAGTGGACACCCCAGGCCACGCCGATTTCGGTGGCGAGGTAGAGCGCATCATGCAGATGATAGATGGCGTGCTCTTAGTGGTGGACGCATGGGAAGGCCCTCAGGCACAAACCAAGTTTGTTCTTAAAAAAGCACTCAGCTCAGGCGCGAAACCGATCGTGGTCATCAATAAAATTGACCGCGAAAACGCGGATCCACACAAGGTTCTCGACGATGTGTTCGAACTTTTCATAGAACTCAACGCGACTGACGAACAGCTAGATTTCCCCGTGGTTTACGCCTCGGGTCGCGATGGCTTCTCCACGATTGAATGGAAAGGCTCTTTAACAGAAGAAATCAAAAACGCTGGCATGCTCCCCCTCTTCGAAACTATCGTCCGTGAAATACCGCCGCCAACAGTGGACCCCGATGCGCATTTCACACTCTATGTTTCCAACTTGGATTACAGCGATTTCTTGGGTCGCATATGCTACGGCAAAATTCGAGGGGGTCGGGTTCACACTGGCGATTCAGTCGTCTGCATACATCGCGATGGGCGACGCGAGCGTGAACGCGTCACGGCACTTTTCGCCTACGAGGGACTCAAACGAATTGAAGTCAAAAACGCCTCCGCAGGCATGATAATCGGGCTCGCGGGTTTCGAAGATGTGTTCCTCGGCGAGACGATCACGGACAACGAAGAGCAGCAGGCACTCCCTTATGTGGAGATTGATCCGCCAACCATCAAGATGCAGTTCGTGGTGAACGACTCACCTCTGGCTGGGCGCGAAGGCAAGTTTTTGACAGCCCGCCATATCAGGGAACGACTCGTGCGCGAGTCACGCAACAATGTCGGCATTCTGATGGAAGACACAGAAATACCAGGCGTTTTTGAAGTGAGCGCACGCGGCGAGATGCAGATAGCCATCATAGTCGAACAGATGCGCCGCGAGGGATACGAGTTGATGGTTTCGCGGCCAGAAGTCATTTACCAAAAAAACGACTCTGGCGATTTGCTGGAACCCATCGAATCTCTCTATGTGGACATCGCGCAGGATTACCTCGGCGGGATACTTCAAAACATAGCCTCGCGCAAGGGCGAAATCCTCAACATGAAACACCAGCCGCACAGCATACTCATCGAGGCTGAGATACCCACACGCGGCCTGATAGGTTTCGAGACGGATTTGCTCAATCTCACGAAGGGGACAGGTATCATGAGCCACCTATTCAAAGCCTACGCCCCGTTCAAAGGTGAAATCCTGACGCGTGCCACAGGCGTGCTGGTGGCTATGGAGACAGGCATTTCCACGGCCTATGCTCTTGATGCGCTCTCGGAACGATCAGTGCTTTTCATCGGCCCCGGCGAAGATGTTTACGGCGGCATGATCGTAGGTCAAAACTCGCGCGACGACGATATGGTCGTGAACCCGTGCAAAGCCAAAGCTCTTACCAATGTCCGCTCACAAGGAGATGGCAAAGGCATCCAGCTCAGCCCACCCCTAAAAATGAGCTTAGAGCGCTCGCTTGAATACATAGCCCCAGACGAATTTGTGGAAGTAACGCCTACTAGGCTGCGCCTCCGCAAAAAAATCTTGGACCACAACAAACGCAAGCGTCAAGAAAGCAAAGGGTTTTGACCGCAGTCAGTAATGGCGGCGATGGTGTCGTGGTATAACGGCAAATTCGGCAAAACGAAAAAAGCGCGGGAAATAGTCCCGCGTTTTTTTTGAAAAAAAATACTTGTCAACCACGCTGCTTGGGATATAGCCTTTATCTATGACTATGAAAAAGTTGGTTGTTGCTCTAGTGCTGGCTGGAACTGTGGCTTCCTCAATAGCAGACATTCAGGCTCCCCCACGCCCTGGGCCAGTAAGAAAGCTCGGTGCAGGATTGGCCAAAACTGCTTTCAGCGGTGCTTTTGTTTTGGATAGCATGTACGACAAAGTTACATACGAGGGCGGGACAAGTGCCTTTACCATTGGCATTATTGACGGAACATCAAAAGCAATTTTTTCAACGGGTTTGGGAATTGCTGAAATGGGAACATTTGCCGTGCCCCCTTACCGCCCGTTCAACGCCCGCTACGATCTGCCCCCTTCCGACCTGAAGAACTTTTATTGATCTAGCAGATGTTTTTCACGAGCCGCAAACCTTTGGTTTGCGGCTTTTTTTGTTTGTCACCTGTTGGGTTCATTGCGGAGCAATGGAGATTTCATGAAAATCAGCTTCATCACAAAAGGTTGGTTATAGCCCTCAGACATCCTGAAGTCTCTGGGTAAGAAAGAAAGGAGATGGATGGAGAGTGTGGTGCCGGCATCTGCCTGTGCGGTACACGCAGACAGGTCTTTGCCTGCCTCTTCAGATTTCGGCGGCGAGAGTCCGTTACGGAAGAGACGGGCTGGAAGCCCGCCCTCCGTTTTAGGAGCTTGTGATAACGAGGGAAATGGCTCCCGCAATATGTTTTCCATTTTGACTTGTGTCTGCTGGAATATTTCCCCCCATTCTCACTACCTCCATAACAAATATTTTGTGATGAGCCGTTTTTGTCTGAAAACAGATTCTTCCAGAAAGAGCAACTCTTCAGACAAAATCGCCCGTCTTAAGCAGAGTAAGCTTTGCGGTAAATGCCCAAAATATCTTCAACAGTTACTTGCCTTGGGTTTCCTGGTGTACACACATCCTTAAAGGCTGCCTCGGCGAGTTTAGGAAGGTCTGCTTCCTTCACATTAATATCGCGTAGCGACTTCGGTATGCCAGTGCTTAATGCCATCCGTTTCACCTCGGCAATCGCAGCGTCTGCCGCTTGCTGTGGTGACATGCTGTCCACACCTTTTACTCCGAGTGCTTTAGATATATCGCGATATTTTTCAAGGCATGCCGAGGCGTTGAACTCCATGATGAAGGGGAGCAATAGCGCATTGGCTACACCGTGTGGGGTATCGTAGAACGCCCCTAGCGGATGAGCCATTGAATGGACGATGCCTAGTCCGACATTTGAAAACCCCATTCCAGCTATGTACTGAGCCAACGCCATGCCATTTCTTGCCTCCATATTGGAGTGCTCATGCACTGCCTTTTCTAGGTGCTTGGCGATGAGTTCCATAGCTTTTATTTCAAACATATCTGACATCTCCCATGCACCCTTCGTTAAGTACCCTTCGATAGCATGAGTCAGTGCATCCAGCCCAGTGGCGGCAGTGAGCCCTTTGGGCATGGTGACCATGAGTTCTGGATCTACCACGGCAAGAATCGGGATGTCGTTAGGATCAACGCAGACCATTTTTTTGACAGAATCTTCATCGGTGATGACATAGTTAATAGTCACCTCTGAAGCCGTGCCAGCCGTAGTGGGGACAGCTATGATCGGCACTGTTTTTTGTTTGGTGGGTGCTACGCCCTCCAGCGATTTAACATCAGAAAATTCGGGGTTATTTGCAATGATGCCAATTGCCTTGGCCGTATCTATCGGCGAACCTCCACCTATCGCAACAATCACATCAGCGGCACTGTTTTTGAATGCGGCTACACCAGATTGAACATTTGAGATTGTCGGGTTGGGTTTGACATTATCGTAAACTTCATAAAGGAGTCCAGCTTCATCCAGCACCGACAGCACACCCTCTGCCACACCATGTTTGATCAACTCTTTATCAGTAACAACAAAAATCTTTTTGAAACCGCGCCGTTTTATTTCGATGGGTATCACCTTCCGTGAGCCAGGTCCAAAATAAGAAGTTTCGTTGAGAATAATCCTTTTGAATGACATGATGTTTCCTTTCAGTTTTTTCTATTTAACTACAGTTCATCAGTTTAACCAGCATATTTTCCTCTGAAATCTGTGCGTGTCGGCAGGCAGACCTATTGTCGTCCGACAATGTGCAATGAAAAATCACTGCGGCGAATCGTCTGGTGGCTGATTCATTTTTTCCCATAGGTCAGCGTAAAGGCCATTTCGAGCCACGAGTTCTGGGCCGCTTCCGCTCTCGTATATTTTGCCCATTTGTAGAACATGTATTTTGTCCACATGATGTATGGTGGTCAGGCGGTGCGTGACTATCAGCGTGGTTCGCCCTTTCATCAGCCTGTCTATGGCCTCCATGATTTCCGCCTCCGTTTCGACATCCAGCGCACTCGTCGGTTCATCCAAAAGCAGGATTGGCGTGTTTTTTAAAAATGCGCGGGCAATCCCTATGCGCTGACGCTGGCCGCCTGAGAGGCAGACGCCCCGTTCCCCTACTTGCGTGTGGTAGCCGTGCGGCATTTGCATGATGAAATCGTGCGCGCGTGCGGCCTTAGCAGCGGCGATTATTTCGGCTTCCGAGGCACCGCTTTTACCGTAGGCGATGTTCTCATGAGCAGTGGTGCTAAGGAGCAGCGTGTCTTGTAGGACGATGCTTATGTGCTGCCTGAGGGACTGCTTTGTGAATGAACGAATGTCGTGCCCATCAATTTTTACTGTGCCAGAACTGGGGTCGTAAAAGCGGGGCACAAGCGAAAGCAGCGTGGATTTACCAGCACCCGTTCCCCCCACAAACGCCACTGTGCTGCCCGGCTCTATTTCCACCGAAAGGGCGTTGAGAACGGGGCGATTAGCGTCATACCCGAACGAGACACCATCAAACGATATGCGTCCTTTCAGCATTGGCGCAGGGACGGCTGAGGGTGTGTCAGGGACATCGTCGGGTGTATCCAGTATTTCGAAAACTCGCTGCATCCCGGCTGTGGCACCGGCGATCGCCCAGCCCGTGTACGAAAGCTGTTCCAGCGGCTGGTAAAGCATCACTAGATAAGATGTGAAAAGGACAAAAGTCCCCAGTGTTATTTCGCCGTTCATCGCCTGTTGCCCACCTAGATAAAATAGGCAGGCCGTGCCCAGTGCCGTGATGAGCCCTACGGCGAACGACGATGCCACATTCGTGAATGTGAGGCGCAAGTTGGCCGAGAGGCTTTGCTCGCACTCCTGCGCGAAGCGGTCTATCTCGTGGTGTTGCCGCCCGAACGCCTGCACTATCCTTATGCTCGTGAGACCTTCCTGTGCCCGTGAAAGAACATCGCTCTCCTCCTGCTGCACCTGCGTTGATTCACGCCGTATGCGGTCGGCGAAGTAATATATGACCCACATAAGAAGCGGGACTATTATCAGCGAGACGAGCGTGAGTTTCCACGAGCAGCTCCACATGACCAGAAACATCATGGCCAGCGAAAACAGCGAACCTGTCACAGTCATGAAACCACGGTTGTATATGGTCTGTATGGACTGCGTGTCGTAGGTGACGCGGAATGTCGAGTCGCCGCTACGGCGTGCGTCATGGAATTTTAGCGAGAGCCGTTGCAGATGCGAGTAAAGCTCGGTGCGCAGGACGAGGAGTGATTTCAGTCCAATTTTGACTAAAATCCATGTGTGCCAGAACTGGAAAAGGCCCCATGTCAGTTGCAGTGCCAGCACCGATGCGGCTGTCCATGCCAACAGATGTTGAGCTGGTAGGGTGGCGCAAAAGTCCGAAAGCCCTCGTGCTACTTTAGCTCCGGAGTGCGACCCAAAAACTTGGTCTAGGAGTATAGCGAGAGGCCATGGGCGCATCACGCTTAGGGCGTTGGTGAGCATCATGAGTGCCAGCCCCGCTAGTGTCTGACGCCAGAACGGACGGAAGTAAAGAAGGCTGCGCCGTAGCACCTTCATGCGGTTTTGACTCCCGTCTTCTGTTTGCTGTTCAACGATATGAAGCCGCACGATTCTGCCGCAGCCTCAACGAGCAACGCCACGCGGTGGCGCAGTCTCCAACCGCGAATGAGAAGGAGAAGCGACGATAAGCCAGCAACGCCGAGGAATGTGTAAGTCGTAGAGCCAAATGCGAACACCCCTGCCCCGACTAAGATCAAAACCATGGTCAAGCTGATTATGCTGAAAAGCGAAATCGTGGGTCGGTATTCCACGCGCACCAGCACTTTGGGGCCACCGTGGTACTCGTTGGCGGTCTTCAGTTCAAGCTGCCACCAGCGGTTGCCGAACACCTGCACATCCCAGTCGCCCCACCCTGCATCAAGCGAGTATTTCCACTCTTCGTTTTCGAGGAGTTCAGAAATTTTTGTGAGGAGCTGGTGGCGGCCTTTCCCATCTTCGTTCCAAAAAGCCTGCTGGTTCATGCGATGCCATTTCACTTTGCCTTTGGCTCGGGGTTCACCAGAAGCAATAACTTTAGTTGGCGTGCGCTTGTTCCTGAACCATGTCATGTAGCGTGCCCACCCTCTAGCCAGCGGCTGCGTCACCGATAAATACAGCAGTAGAAGACGAGCTATGACAGAGTCGTGCTTGGGCTCAATTTTGGCTCTAGCCATCCACGACACACCCACGCTGAGCGTGAGTCCCCACATGATGAGCGGCACTAGGCGCAGAGATTCTACTTCCAGCGAAATCAGAAAGATGAACAGGGTTAGGATAACCCACTCTAGGCTGCTGGCCAATCCAGCCCACTCAGATTCCTGACGCGGGTAGATACACTGGAACAAGCCCATGCCAAATGCGCCGTGATAAATTATCGGCCCGGAAAGGAAGTGTTCGAATCGGGGCATCCCGTAAACCGTCCCGCGCCATTTCGCCCCTCCCGTGGGGCCAAAATAAACGAGATGTTTGAATCTCAACAGCGACTCTGCTTCGCCGTAGCCTCTCTGCTGCCCGAAGTACGCTTGGATGGTGAACCGGCGGTGATGCCACACCACGGCGGAAGGGCTGAACGCAATCTCGTAGCCGCGCTGCATCAGTCGCCAGCAGACATCCACATCGTCGCCCGCTTTGCGGTACTCAATGTCGAAACCTTCGATCTCCAAGAGTGCCCATCTCCAGTAAGCCATGTTGCAGCCTGGGACATGCTCCGCGATGGTATCCGAAAGCAAGACATGGCTCGGCGAGCCTGGCGCGGCAGCCACGCACGCCTGTATCCAGTTATGCGCAGGGGGAGAGATGTTCGGGCCGCCGACTGCGGCGCATTTGCTCTCTATGAGTGCAGATATCAAATAGTAGAGCCAATCCCTGTCGGCCACGCAGTCGGAATCCGTAAAAGCGACTATGTCGCCGTGCGCAGAATAGATACCGTTGTTGCGTGCTGCGCTGAGGCCGAGGTTTGTCTGCACGAGGTTGCGGAACACAGGAAGGTTTGGCTTGCCCGCACGGGTTTTTTCAAAATCTGCTACGATCTGCTGGGAATCATCCGTGGAGCCGTCGTCCACTAGGATGACTTCGTAATCGGGGTAGTTCAGCTTATCCAGCGAGTCGAGAGCACCGCGCAATGTTTTTCCGCCGTTGTAGGAGCAGACCACTATCGAAACTTTCGGGTATTCTGGGAGTGGCACCAGCGAGTCGGGGCGCGTCCAGAGCTTCTGCACTGTCCCGTATGCGTGTTTCGGCGTGCGATCCGCTTTAACTACTCCGAAAGCCCAATCCGTAATATCATGCCCGCCAGTGAACCACTCGTCCGTCCAAGAAAAAAGAACCGTCCCAGCTAGGCCACCGCGCACTTGCGTTTCGATGTGCCATGTGAAAATTTCAGACTGTTTCTCTTCTGGGTTCCTGATCGTGTCTAGGCCGAACTCGCCGAGGATAAGCGGTTTTTCTTCCGCGAGATTCTGCAACCGCGCTAGGTAATTCCTGAAATCCGTCCGCCGTTCGAGGTAAACATTATAAGTGTAGAAATCAACGAAGCGCGGGAGGAGGTATTCTGTCGAGGGGTAGCAGGCGTAGGAAACGAGCGCGTCGGGATCTGTTTCCTTGGCCGATAGGATTAGCGAGTCGAGGAAATCTCTGACCCGTTTCAGCCCATACCAGCGGGCGATGTCTGGTGGTATTTCGTTGCCTACCAAAATGGCGAAAAGTGCGGGATGCCCCTTGGCCTGCTCGACCGCTCCTAGTATGCGGCGGCGGATGCCTTGGCGTGTTTTTGCGCTATCCAGAAAATTGATGTGCTGCTCCCAAGGCACCGTGACGAGTGCCTTCAGCCCGTGCTCTTGAAGGAGGTCGTAAAACCATGTTGGCGGCTGGTGATAGACACGCACCAAGTTTGCCCCCATCTCGCGCATCAGACTGAAATCCCGTGCGGCGACAGCGGGGTCTGGCAAAAAAACTTCAGGTGTTTCTGGCTTTGGGCGAAAAGGGCCGTATGTAACGCCCTTCACATAAAATTTTTCCTCTCCCTGAAAAAAGAATTTTGCCCGACAAACCACTCTCTTATTATCGTCAGTCTTTACCTCTTGCACAGGCTATGGTAATTATTGAAAAATTGATAAAAATAAAGATAAATCATGTCAGAAGATAATTTCACCTCCCAAGAACCCGCTGTGGTTTCCGATGAGGCTCTGGTCGAAAATGTTCGATCCGGAGAGATGGAATCTTTTGACGAGCTGATGGGACGCTACAAACACAAGATATATTCCACAATTTACAACATGGTGTCCAACCACGACGAAGCATCCGACATGCTCCAAGAAACTTTTATCAAAGCGTTCAAAGGCATACCGACATTTAAAAAAGATGCAAAATTCTCAACATGGATTTATAAAATAGCAGTCCACACAACGCTCAATCATTTGAAATATAGAAAGCGTCATCCAACGCACATGAGTTTTGACGACATGGATTTAGACGAGAAAGAGGTGGACGCTATACACCATCTGGTGACCCAAGAAATGGATCCCAAAGAAGGCGACAAAGAAGAAAAAATTCAAAAATTGCAAAAAGTTTTGAACGATTCGCTCCAGACGTTGTCTAAAGAACATAGAACGGTTGTGGTCATGCATGATGTTGAGGAAATGACGCACGCCCAGATCGCCGAGGTTCTCGGGATCCCGGAGGGCACAGTAAAAACTCGGATATTTCATGCGCACAAGCAGCTTCAAAAGAAGTTAGGAAAATATTTGAAGCAGCAAGAAGAAGAGGAAGAAAGTTAGAAAGAATAAATATGATGATGGAAAAATCGCCGATCCAGAAATTAATTGCGCTCAAGCGTTTTGAGCAGCCCTCGCCCCGCTTTTTTAACAGTGTGGAAAAAGAGTTCCACCGTCGGCTCGCCGAAGAGACGCTCAAACGCGAACAGAATTCACTGAAAGCATACTGGGAACGGGCTGTTGATTTTCTGTCTGAATACCCTTTTGCTATACGCCAGTTGGCTCCTGTTGCAATCGCCGCTGGCGTTGTTGTGATGGCGTCTATGAGTTTCATGAAAAATGAATCGCCTGCCAACTCGCCCATTGTAGGCAGTGCTATGGCGGCGGCATTCAGGCTCACGACCACACAAGATGATCTGGCAAAAATTGAGCTTCCCTCGGCTCCATCGTTAAACGATGGCTATTCGGATATTATTAAATCCATGGAATTTTCAAAACAGCAGGCTTCCACGCACTTCGCCAAAGACGAGTTTGAAGGGCATGTGATCACGCCAGTTGTTTACGAAGAATCGCGGATCACATTTTAAATATAGTTTTTTTGGTTTCTTTTGTTTTTCTCCCCCCTGAAGTCAGGGGGGAGTTTTTTTTGTCTTTTCACAAAAATTCCCAAAACAATTTGACGCTCTTTCAACCCAAATATTGCATTATGCGTTAATATCTAGGACTGTCTCTGTGGGCTCGGAAGCTGGCTGGCACCTGCAATCCTATATATTTCGCCAAGACCTGCTGCCGGTTATCGAAGGTCAAAAATATCTTGGCACCCAGATGCACAGCGGTGGCGACATGCAAAATGTCGAGTGTGCGGTGACCTCCCCCCGAAGTTCTTTGTTGCGAGTAAACGCGAGCGAGACGAAAGACGGCGTTCATGTCGCATGGCACGATTTCGTTTTGTCCGCCCGCCACATCTTCTTCCCAGTCGGCAATCATTTGCTCGGCTTCCCGTTGCGAGTAGCCTTTGGTTTTATCTCCTGAATGCAACCAGACCTGCAATTGAATCGCTTGGACAAACTCGAACTCCAAGAGAGCGGTGAAAAAGAGAGGCTCTTCCATGGAGTCGTAGTAGGCATCAGCTATTTGAGAATGCTCCTGCTCTCGGTAAATCGAACAGAGAAAGCTGGTATCGGCGTAGGCGATCATGGCTCACCAGTCTCAAAGACTCTCATTTCCTCAACTTCAGCATCTGAGAATACACGATCTCCCCAGATACGCCTCCGCCGCGCCTCAAAATCAGGCCGAGGAGGGCGTTTCTTAGTAACCGAGGGTTGTTTTTGGGTGATATAACAAACGGGTTTGGAGTGTTTAGTCACCATGATGTCCTCTCCCCCATCCAACCAAGCTTCGACTTTCCGAAAATCATAACGCAAATCGCGAATCGTTGCTATTTTCATAATATCACAAATATGTGATGTTTTTCACCTTTGTCAAGGGATGCCAGATGTCCTTAATCCTCGCGTAATTTTTTTATGCTAGGATTTGGGGAATCCCGCGCTGTTTGACGAAGAACCAAAAAAATGCCTGCTATGCCAAAAATCCAAGTTGAACATTGCGCCGTATGCGGGCATAATAAACCTTTTAATCCGTAAAGGACGGCCAATGAAAGAAGAGTGTCACACAAATGCTGATGGAGCGAGGTTGCGCGTGAGCGCGAGCCTGAAGCTAGGTGTCTGCGTGGTGCTTTTTGATCTGTAGCGTGCGCATGGAATCTTTAGAAACAGATGCTGTGGTAGTGGAAGATTCTCGTGGGGTTTCCGAGGAGCAGAAGGGAACACCTTCGTGGATATCTGTCGTCTGTTTTAGGTGCGACAACACTGTCGAGGTGCATGGTGATTGGTCTGGGCAGAGCTTGGATTGCCCGGTGTGCCAAGGTGCTGTTGATTTGCCTGAGAAAGGCTCGTCATCATTGCGCAAAAGGACATGCACTTCTTGCAACACCCAGACACATTTTGTTTTTGAAGGCAAAGGGCAGCACGGGAGTTGCCCAGTGTGCCGTGCACTGATTCCGCCGCTGCGCAAACGAGCACGCATGCGCCTTGTCAGAGCCAAGTTCAAGAGTGTTTTGCCAGGCTCATTGTTCGGGAAAAAACGCAAGCCAGTCTATGTTGTTTCACCGCTCAAACGGAAATTATCAAAAAAGGTCGCTAGTGCGGTTGTTGTCAAAGAAGAGCCAGAACATCCAGCTCAGCCTGTTGCGCCTGCTGCTGAAGTTCTGGAGTCAGTCATGCCGAAGCAGCGTGACAAAGGAGCCGATGAGACACGCAAAACAAGGGCAACGGAACTCAGGGAGAGGAGGCGTCTGGCTTCCGAGCAGCGGCTGCAGGAACGCGGCGAACTTGATAAGTTAAGCCAATTACAGGCTGCTGCGCAGGCTTTGCTTTCCGCTGAAATGCCCCGCTCTATGGAGTTGCCGAAATCGCTGCTGAACAATAAAGAATTGTTGGCCGATTTCGAGCGGGCCATGTCGTTGCTCAAGGAGGAATCTTCTACTGCTGGAAACAACGCTACACAGGAGCCAGAAATAAAGAGCCTCGCACTCGCTGAAAAAAGGCGGCGGCCTGTCTCGCGGCGCAGTCCTGTCACATCTGCCGCCAAACGGGCTTCGTGGAAAATCAGCGAGGCCGCCCACCTTGCTGGGCGCGGTGTTTCAGACGCGCTGGCGTTCCCTTTTATCCGAACGGCACACAGTTTCCACAGGGCAAAAGACTGGTTTTTGGTGCAAGTCCTCTCGCGGCTTTCGCCTAGCACGCGCCGTTTATTGCAGATGGTGTCCGTGGTTTTGGTGCTGGCAGCCATTGTTGGCGGCGGCATCTTGGCTCCCGTTTACCTGCGCCAGCGAGCTTCGGTGAACGCTGGTTTCACATCGTGGTCTGATTTCCAGTTGCACGAAAAGGCCACGCGCATGATACAGCAAGGCAAGCTTGGCGAGGCGATGTTGATGATCGAGCCGAGAGCCTTGCAGAAAAGTGCTGATTTACCACTGAAAACGCTTTATTACGAAATCCGTGCGGCATTGAACCGCAAGCCTTTTTCGCTTGCTGAAATTACTAGGCTTCTCAGCAGCGACAGGGAAAAAGGCGTCCAAGTATTGGCCTTGCCACTCGTCTGGGAAGGTGCTTGGCGCGGCACCTCTGAAAACCGCATCAAGAACGCCGACTTGCTTTCCAAGATGGCAAGGGATGGAAGTCTGACGGGGCTTTTGAGTCCGCTTTCTGTGCTGCTTTCACGCCCACCGGAGGAAGTTTTTGGTGAGAGACCTATGGGGATGGCTGGATTTAAATGGGATGAGCACGCGGGCGATTGGCATCGCATACAGGCTCAGTACGGGGAGCGGGCATCGCGAAAGACGCTGCTGGAATGGATGGAGACAGAAGGGCAGGATAGGAACCGCCGCGAAATAGCTTGCCGAATGCTTTTGAAACTCAAAGACGAATCATCGGTGCTGCACGGCATGGACTTGTTTGCCGAGCTTTCGGATGCCATTTCATACCGCGTCCAGCAGACGCATCGGCTGCGTCCGATGAGTGACGGAGAGAGAGTGCCTGAAGAGTTGAGGCGCTGGGCCACTGCCGACCTAGCCAAAACAATCGCCGAAACGCACGGCCTGCTCCATAAGGCTGGCAGGGTGGAGGGGATGAAACGCTTACAAGAATCGGCGAAAACAGATGCGCTTTACGGCGAGATGGCCATGGCTGCTGCCCATGAAATAGTTTCGCTGCATGGAGCCGATGCGCTTCCAGCAGTCAAAGAAATACAGTCTTACTGGCAGGCTTACCTGAATAAATTATCGGCAACGAAAGCGGCGGGGACTTCCGAGGAAATCAAAACTTTCCAGAACATTGCTAAACGGATTTTGGCTGTGCTGGATAACGAAATGGCGCGGGCTGGTGACGCAGACACTCGCGTCCGCCTCCGTGAAAAATGGCAGCAGGGTAGCGATTTTGACAAAGTCCGCCTTGGCTTGGAGTGGGGACGCAACGGCTTGGATATTGCCATCCCAGCACTCCAGATAATGTCCGCCGAAGGCCCCTCTGCTGCACAGGGGTTGATCGTTTCGCCGTCCGAACGCGAGGAGGCGGCAGAGCTTTTGCTAACACAGGGCGGCGAAGAATCCTCCGAGCATATCAAAAAGTTTTTTTCCAGCGCGATGCCTGACCAGCGTTATCTGGCGGCGTGGCGTTTGACGGTTCTACAAAATGCTAAAAACAAAGCGGCATCTCGCCCGCAGACACAAAAATGAATTTGCCAGTATCCCTTAAAAAAAATGTAACGGTGTTTTTTTGCCTACTGCTATGCGCGGGTGCAGTTTTTGCTTCCAGTGCAGCGCCAGAAAAAAAAGTGCCGCAGGCGAAAGAGGACGATGCGTTTTCCAACATCCAGATTTTCACGAGGGTCATGGAGATAATAAGACGCCACTATGTGGACAAGGAAAAGATAAGCTATCAAGCACTGACTTACGGGGCACTCAAGGGGATGCTTGGGGCACTGGATCCGCACAGTCAATTCATGGAACCCGATGTGTTCGCCGCGATGAAAGAGGAGACAGAGGGCGAGTTTGGCGGACTCGGCATCACGATCAGCGTGCGCGATGGATGGGTGACAATCGTCACTCCGATGGAGGACACGCCCGGTTTTAAAGCTGGCTTGCAATCTGGCGACCGCATACTGCGCGTGGACAGGAAGTCCACAGAACGACTCACTTTGGGCGAGGTCGTCAAGCGGCTTCGCGGTGAAGTGGGTACACCCGTTATTCTCACTGTGCTGCGTCCAGCGACCGATGAGATAAAGGAGTTCAACATAGTCCGCGCAAACATAAAACTCGACAGCGTGAAGGAAGTGAAACTCCTGCCACCCGAAATTGCTGGCAGCGAAAAGATCGGCTACATCCGTGTCACGCAGTTCAACGAGCCTACTAGCAAAGAGTTCGAGGCAGCACTACAAAAGCTTGAAAAACAGAGTATGTCCGCGCTGGTGGTTGATTTGAGAAACAACCCCGGAGGGCTACTAGACACGGCGGCTGGAGTGGCTGGTAAATTTATCCCTGCGGGCGACTTGATTGTTTCTACGGAAGGGCGTGCGTCTTTACGCAGCCCCGATAGCGGAGCGTCGGTGGTCAGGAGCGTCCACGAACCCAAGCACCTCGGGTATCCCGTAGCTGTGCTGGTCAACACGGGCAGTGCGAGCGGAGCCGAGATTGTTGCTGGGGCACTAAAAGACTCCAAAAAAGCAGTAGTCATAGGAGAAACAACTTTTGGAAAAGGGAGCGTGCAAAGCGTTCTGCCTCTTCCAGACCAGTCTGCCATCCGGCTGACCACGGCCAAATACTATACACCAAGCCACCGCGAAATTCACCAGCACGGTGTCGAACCTTCTGTTTTTGCGCCCATGAGCCGTGACATGGAAGAAAAGCTGTGGCTATTGAAAAGCGGCGCGCCGTTGAACAACGAAGATAAAAAATTTGTGTCTGACGCATGCGACACTCAGCTTGAGCGGGCGGTTTTTTTGCTCAAAGGGATACGGCTGTATGCTGGTAGGCTCCACTCGTCTAACCGCTGATTTTTTTCATGAAAAAATTTGCGCTCTTTTTGCAGGCGGCAGCGATGTTGCTCTGCCCTGTGATGGCCGAAGCACAAACTTTACAGGTAGCGGCAGACACTAGCCTGAAACTTGTTTTACAGGACTTGGCTGGGCGTTTTATAGAGGGGCGTTCCGTAGGTGTGCAGATTAACCTCGCTCCAAGTGGCATCCTCAGAAAACAGGTTTTGACCGATGACTCTCTGGATATTTTTATCGGAGCCGCTCCCGGCGAGATAGAGGAGCTTTCCAAGCTTAATAAAATACAGGCTGACACAGTCAAGACTCTGGCCGAGAACGAAATAGTCATCGTCTCATCTTGGCCGTTGAGAAAGGATCAGAATACGGACTGGGTTTCGCTCATAAAAGGAGAATGGGAACGAGTAGCCGTTGCCAGTTCTGAGACATGCATGTCAGGAGTTGCTGCTCTCGCATTGCTCAAGGCAAAAAAGATATTGGATGATGTGGAGGACAAGCTCATATACGAATCCGATTCCGACCGCGTGCTGGACAATTTGAAACGGGCACAGGTGGCTGCTGCAATAGTTTACCGGAGCGACATAAGACGCCTACAGCCGCGTGCGACATACCATGTTTTTGAGGCCGACGAAACATCGCTGCCGCCTATCGTCTATTGTGGAGCCGTTTTGAAACAATCCAAATTTTCAGCCGAAGCGGTGCGGTTTCTGGAGTTTTTGAAGTCTGCCGAAAACAGCCAGACATGGGCCGATTACGGTTTTTCTCCTGTAGAAGGGCAGGACAGAATAGACGGAGCCAAATCTAAAGATGAAGAAAACACCGGAGCAGCACACTCGTCGAGCCAAGAAAAAAATCATCTTGCCCCAAACACTGAAAAAGATGACAAAAAGTAGCGTGTTTTTTTGAACCCAGATTTTGCATTATTCTAATTTGCTTTTAAGGTGAGCAAAAATGGCTGAGGATTTTTTGTGGTTGGGCTAGGAGCAAGGAAGGAGGATGTCCGTTGCGATACCTGACCGACGAGCAACGAAGAGGACGGGCTGTTTTCATCGTCATCCTTCGGACAGTCGTGGGGAGGGGCGTTTGCCGTTGTTGCTCCTCAGTCACAGGTCTC
>JAIFLJ010000009.1 GCA_020049135.1 bacterium
CCAATAGCAAAATAAACTCTCCGCATCATAGTTTTTAAACGCCCATATTGAGAAAAATATTTTAACCTCACCCACTTTTAATCACACCCGTCCCAGCAATCAGCTAATGATTCGTGTTGCCAAAATCGGCGTGGCATATAACTTGCAGCCATGAACCATCTATTGGAGGATGAAATACAGAAAATCAAGGAGAGCATCCTGATGATGTCATCGCTGACAGACCGCAACCTGTCACTAGCCATCCGAGCCTTAGTCGAACGCAACGACACAGCCGCCGACATGGTGGAGGCGGAAGATTCGCAATTGGATCAGCTCGAAGTTTCTATTGATGAGAGCGTGGTACTGTTTATTGCACGCCAGCGGCCCGTGGCGCAGGATTTGCGCCTCATGATGGTCATTACCAAGATCGCTAACAACCTAGAGCGCATCGGCGATCAGTCAGTGAGTATCGCTAGGCTGACCAAGAAACTCAACTGCGAGCCGCAGCTCAAGCCCTATGTTGATTTGCAGCGCATGGCGAACACGACCACCGAAATGCTGCGCGGGGCGATAGAGTGTTTCACGCTCATCAACACGGAGCATGTCAAGGCCATCATTTCGCAAGACAAAGTGGTGGACGATATCAACCGCCAGCTTTTCCGTGAACTGACCAGCTTCATGCTCGAAAACCCAGCGACAATCACTCGCTCGCTCCACCTCCTTCTAGTGGCCCGATGCCTAGAACGGATAGCCGACCACGCCAAAAATATCGCAGAGGAAGTTTACTATCTCGGTAAAGCTGTGGACATACGCCACACGCATCCGGGTGGGTCTCTCACCCCGCCAAACGGAGCCTGACAAGTGAAATTGACGGCCTTTGCCGCACGCCTCTTTTTTTCTGCCATTTTCTTTTTTGCCTGCGCCACTGTGCGCGGGGAAGTGCGCACGAACTCCTACGGGCTGCGCGTGGTCACTGACATCAGGGACTACATGGCTCAGGTCAAGGAGTCACCTGACTTGGCAATGGTGGATGCACGCAAAGTGATCCCGTCCATCAAGGTGGACTTGAAATACGCAGGCACCCATAACCTCCTTGGGAAAAAGCTGTACACTTGGGCTAGGCCGCTAGTCCGCAAACAAGTGGCTGAACGGCTCCGTCGGGTGCAGGAGGACTTATCCAAGGAAGGTTTGGGATTGAAAATTTATGACGCTTACCGCCCTTATAACATCACTGTCGAACTCTGGCGCGGCAAGGCACTAAAACCTGAATATCTTGCTCCGCCGCGACTCGGTTCCCACCACAATCGCGGTGCCGCCGTAGATGTCACGCTTGTGGACGCCCAAGGGCAGGAACTCGATATGCCTTCCCATTTCGACGATCTGAGCGAGCGTGCATCGCACAATTTCAAAAACGCATCGCCGAGTGCGCTGGCAAACCGCCGAAAGCTCGGCACAACAATGTGCCGGCACGGGTTCGTGGGGCTCTCCAACGAGTGGTGGCATTACAGAACAGAAGACGCCGAAAAGTTCGACATCCTAGACATTCCTTTCATGGAGTTTTGAAAGTCCACTACAGAAGAGACGGGCTGGAAGCCCGCCCTCCGTTTTATTCCAGCATCAACCGAAGCGGCCCGTGATGTAGTCTTCCGTCTGTTTCTCTTTGGGGTTCGTGAATATTTTTTCCGTTACATCCATCTCTATCAGATGGCCAAGATAGAAGAACGCGGTCAGGTCAGAGCACCGACCCGCCTGCTGCATGTTGTGCGTGACAATCACGATGGTGTATTCTTTTTTAAGCTCGTGGATCAACTCTTCCACTTTGGCCGTGGCGATTGGATCCAAAGCCGAACAAGGCTCGTCCATGAGGATGATCTCAGGCCGCACAGCTATTGCACGAGCTATGCAAAGCCTCTGCTGCTGCCCACCAGAGAGCCCGAGGGCACTGTCGTGCAGACGATCCTTGACCTCTTCCCACAGAGCGGCACCGCGCAGGCTTTTCTCGACCACTTCGTCCAGAACAGACTTGTCGTTCATGCCAGCGATTCTGAGTCCAAAACAGATGTTTTCGTAAATGGATTTCGGGAACGGGTTAGACTTTTGAAAAACCATGCCCACGCGTTTGCGCAGTTCAATCACATCCACTTTTGGGTCGTAAATGTCCACCCCGTGGATTTTGATGGTGCCGCCGCCTACTTTGGCGTCATCAATAAGATCGTTCATGCGGTTGAAACAGCGTAGCAGCGTGGACTTGCCGCAGCCTGATGGCCCGATGAAGGCCGTTACCTGTTTTTCGGGTATTTCCAACGAAATGCCATGCAGTGCCTGCGATTGGCCGTAGAAAAAATTAACTTTATCGCAGCGTATCAGAATGCGTGCTTCACGGTCATCACCTGTCACGCCTGCATTTTGCCCAGACGGCTCTTGGCCATGTTGTGAACCGGCTTCTTTTGAATAATTCATAATAGCTTCTTGGATTTCCATAGGTTGTTTTCGGGGATATTACCAGCGGTATTTAGCCCGCAATTTTGCTCTCAGAAAGATAGACGCCATGGCTATAGCGATCACGATGAACAAAAATACGAACGCCGTCCCGTATTGGACGCGCTGCGTATATTCGTTCTGCGGTATCTTGGAGCTGACGACATAAATGTGGTAAGGGAGTGCCTGCACGCCTTGAAAGAAAAAGTCGCCAGTGTTTTTGAGCCCTTCCCAAGGTAACTCGTCACGGACAACATAAGCGGCAGTGAACATGATCGGAGCAGTCTCCCCCGCCACGCGGGCTATGCTCAGAATGGATGATGTCAACATTCCAGGCAACGCGTAAGGCAACACATTTTTATAAATGGTCTGCCACTTGGTCGCCCCGAGTGCCAGGGAGCCTTCGCGGAAACCTTTGGGCACGGCGCGGAGCGATTCTTCGCTGGCCGTGATCACGATCGGCAGCACCATGAAAGCGAGCGTGAACCAGCCCGACAACAGCGATACATTCCAGTTCATAAAAATCACAAACATGCCGAACCCGAACAGACCGAAAACGATCGAGGGGACGCCAGCCAAATTGCTAATAGCCAAGCGCACCCACTGTATAAAAGGCCCGTGCTTGCTGTACTCACTCAGATAAATGGCAGCCATCACGCCCAACACCAAGGCGATGGTCATGGATCCCAAAACGAGCAGCACCGTGCCCACTATGCAAGGGAATATACCGCCAGCAGAATAAACATAGGTGGCACTCTGCAAGGCGTCCCCCTTCTCCTTCAGGCTTAATTTGAAGCGTTGGAACTCTTTCTCGCCCATCTCGCATTTCCGCCCTGTTACAGGGTTGTCGAACACATGCAATGTCTCAGGAAACTCCGTGAGAAAAGTCGTGTTCACGAAAGGGGGCTCGGCCTTGAAAATAACTTTCCCGCCCTTGTAAAAAATATCAAAAAAGACCACCGCCCCGCATAGCAGGACAAAGTATGTCATCATCCGAAAAATGATGAACCAGACGGACTGTGCCGTGTCGGCTTTATTTGGCTGTTTTGCAAACGGGTTCATGTCGGGTATCCCTTTTAATTTTATCCTGCGCTAATGCGGTACTTGGTGACAATCTTCTGAGCCATGTAATTTATGAACAGAGATATGAAAAACAGCAGGATGCCCACCATGAACAGTGCGCGATACTGCAAGCTGCCTCGGACGACCTCGCCCATCTCCTGCGCTATCAGACCCGTCATCGTGTGCGCAGGCTGAAAAAACACGCCGATGCCAGCCGTGAAATCTGGGATGCTTATCCTGTTGCCAGCCACGAGCAACACTACCATGGTCTCACCGATAACGCGCCCGAAACCGAGTAGCACGGCGGCCACAATGCCTGAAAGTGCTGTGGGGACAATTATCCTGACTACCGTCTGCAGCTTGTTGGCTCCGAGGGCGAGCGACGCTTCTTTGTAGGCTTTGGGAACATTGTTTATGGCGTCCTCGGCCAATGAGAAAATTGTCGGAACGGCCATCAGCGCGAGGAGGCAGCCAGCCGTAAATATATTCAGCCTCTCGCTGATCGGAAAAAATGGAACCCACGAGAGGCAGCTCTGCTGTGTAAGCCACCTGACGCTCTCGCCCAGTATCGCAATGCCAAAAAAGCCGAGCACAACAGACGGGATAGCGGAGATAAATTCTATGTACGGCTTGATCATGTTCTGTTCGCACTTGGACGCCATCTGGTTGACATATATCGCTGCCCCCACACCAAACGGCACTGCCAAAATCATGGCCAATAGCGAGATCATGAATGAACCGACGAACAGCGGAACCACGCCGTAAAAATCATACCAAAAACTCTGTGTTACCCATCGCGACCCGAATATAAAATCTGTCAGCGCACGGTAAAAATGAATCGGCTCGCCGGGATTCCATTCAGCCATTTTCTTTTCCGTGACAGGTATGCCGTCCGTGAACTTCAATGCCAATTTTTTAAACAGTAGCGATGTGGCGCGTGCCTCCGCACTTTCAAAGTCGGGTATGGCCGACATCAGCCCAACGATGTCTTGTTTTATTTTAGCGTGTATTTCGGTGCATTGCGGAAGGAATGTTTTCAAAATTGCGGTCTCCTTGCCGAAATCTATCACATCTACTTTCACGGCGTTCGCCTCCGCGATTTTACCCATGCGGATGAGTAGAGTCTTGTGCGACTGTGCGTTCACACACATTTTGTGCCGATCCAATATGCCTACGGGAATTTCTGTAAGGTCAGCGACTAAACCGTTCAAGCCGTCTGGCACTTCAGAAAACTTTGCGGCGAACGCATCGAGCGGGGCGAGCCTCTCCGCTATCTGTGCTTGGCTAAGACCTTTCATTCGTAGCACCTCGCTCTCCTGCCGTTTCATCAGGTTCGTCATCCTGTTGAGCGCTGATAAATCGGTGCTCTCATGTTTCAAATAATCCACAAACTCCATCCCTGCCCAGCGGTAGAGGCGGAGCGATTCGTAATGTTTCGGAAAAAATTCTATTCCTTCGCGGAACAGGAACACAGTGATAAGTGCGAGAACGACAATCGCGATCGTGGCGTTGCCCGCAAAAAAATGTTTTATGATGTCGTCGGCGTTCAGCCCGAAAAGACGGAATTTCTTGCTTTTCAGAAGCGCGTCTTCGATAGATTGCTGCTTGGATGCTGCGTTCATACTCGTTTTAATTCAACCTCTCAAATTTTGCCTCTTTTTTAAACCACGAAGGGGAGAGGGCACAGAGTTTAAGAGTTGAAAAGTTTAAGGGTTTAAGAGTTTATAAAAATCTTCTCTGCGTCCTCTGCGCTCTCTGTGGTGAACGCTCTTCCTCTTCCATTTTGCAATCTGCCTTCTGCAATTTGCAATTGAAACCCTTTTCCTCTCACGGAGGCTCAGAGAACACGGAGGAAAGATTTTATTTTCACGCCCCGCGCATTAAACCTCTCAACCACTCAACTTTTAAACCTCTTTTTACAAGAACCCGCCGCGTATTAAACACGGCGGGTTCAAATGAAACAAAAACCAAATGGTTTTCGGATTAGTTGATCGGCACGAAACCGACTTCTTCAACGATCTTCTGACCTTTGGGTCCAACCATGAAGTCTATGAACTTCTTGGCTTCGCCTTGGGCATCACCGTTGGTGTAGAAGAAATTAGGGCGGGCATACGGATAGCTCTTGCTCTGCACGGTCGCCTTGCTGGGCAGCACGCCATCAATAGACACCACTTTGATGCCAGGGGTCTTGATGTAAGCCAACCCGACATAACCGATGCCGTTCTTGTTCTTCGCAACTTCCGAAGCGATCTGCTCGTTACCGGCCATCTTCTGGGCGGTAGGGGCGTAATCGCGCTTCTTCATCGCCAAGTCTTTGAAGTCTTGGTAGGTGCCAGAAGCCGTGTTGCGGGTATAGATGGAAATCGTTCCACCCGATCCACCCACCGCGCTCCAGTCAGCCGCGTCGCCTGTAAAGATGGCTTCGACTTCTTTTTTGCTCAGCTTGGTAATGGGGTTTGAGGCATTCACGATAACGCCCATCCCGTCATAGCTCACGATGATGGGTTTCATGTTGACGCCTTTGCCTGTGGCCATGGAGACTTCCGTAGCTTTGGCGCGGCGGCTGGACATACCGATGTCGGCTGTGCCTTCCGTGATCGCGGCGATACCAGTCGTGGAACCTTCCGCAGCAATTTCGAATTTCACATTGTTACCTGCATTCTTGTAGGCTTCAGCAGCGAGGGGAACCAATTTGGCACCGAGCGTGTCCGAGCCTTTGATAACGATTTTCTGGGCATGAGCACCGACCGACAGGGCGGCGAACATGGCCAATGACAAAATAATTTGCTTTTTCATAATTTTCCTTTTACTTTTATAAGAGTTGATAACTGCTTATTTTTGTTTTTCGACTAATTTAGGCGTTCTTCACAAAACACCCCTGAGGTTTCGGCTCAGGGGTGTTTCTATTTATACTTTTACTGCGTTCAAGCTCGATTAGAACTTGACCGAGGTGTCCACTTGGATATAGCGGGACTGGGAGGCTATGTTGTTAGCCGTAGGTCTCGTTTGCGTCAAAGTAGAACTGTTCCCGATGATGTTGTTTTCAGTTGGGTTCAGCCAGTCGTATTCCTTCAAAGCCACACCCACGCTCCAGTAGTCCTGTAGCATGTAAGTCGCTTCGAGGGTGATTCCTTCGTGGTTGGTGAAACCGTTACCGTTATCGCTATCGTTGAATTGATCAGGCAACGCATCCGATTTGACCATTTCGTAGTAACCGTTGAGTTCCCATTGACCTTTCTTCTTGGCGTGGCCGACTTTCATACCTGCGCGGAACGCGTAGTTTTCATCCGCAATGATATTGTCGCCCACAGAATTGTAAGGCCAGTTGCCGTCAATAGCCCCAATTTGACGACCACTCTGGTCAGATTCAAACCCAGCTTCGGTGTTCAGGACATAGTGCCCAAAAACCGTGAAGGGAACATTGGCGAGAACACCATCTTTGAAGGGGATATATTCCACTTCGCCGAGGACATCAATCAAGGCGAATTCCATACCGATATTACCAGAACCAACGGCGTTACCGCCCCTCAACGGAACAGCACCGTTATTCCATGTCCATCCAGTGGGGGATTGGTTGGCATTTGCGATATCTTGTTCGTTGGTATACATCCAGTAACCGCCAGCCACTTTGCCCGAGAGCGTCTTCTCGATGAACTCGTGCTTGACACCGAGCTGACCGCCGAGAATATAACCGTCATCCTCAACTCTCCATGAGTGACCTATGTCGGTCGCGGTTGTTCCTACAGCCATTTCGTTTACATTGTTGTAAACCAACTGCAGCGTGTTGATGAACAGTTCAGTCTTAGGAAGAACTTTCCAAGAGAACTTCTGAGCCGTTCCTTCGACGCCGATATCTCCGTCCCAGAGCATGTTGCTTGTGTAGATGGCATCGTTGGCATAGAATTTACCGCCGAGAACCGTCAACTTGACATCGCTGTCTTTGTAGGCGTTCCACTTGAGGTAAGCCGTCTCGATCCCGATGCTGTCCTTCATGAACCCGTCGCCGAGCGTCATGTTGCTGGAGGTCGCGTTACCAGCAGCACCCATGGTGTTGTTGCCACTCGTCGCCAGCCTGAACCCGAATTCCACATCCTTAGCGAACTTCGTTGTCAGACCGAAACGCAGACGATAACGGGTATGGCTCTGTTCAGCTACATTTTGATAAGCGTTGGGAGGCGTATTTCCACCCACGCCAGTCGTGCCAGTGTTGAAGGTGGCTGTAGGAGCTGGCGAACCGCCAATTCCATCACCAACTGGATAGGAATTTTCCGTCTTGCGATATTCATAACGCAAACGGAGATCTCCGCTCAGTTTGATGCTCTTGACGCTGTCGCTCAAGTTCACTTTACCAGCACTTGTTTTGCTGAACTCTTTAAGAAGTTCGGCACGAACTTCTTCGCCTTCCTGATCGCTCAGGACACCTTTTTTGACCAACTGGTCCACCAGCGCGCCGGAGTCCTGCGCCATCGCGCTGAACGCCATCGCGGTGATCGCCATGAGGCCAACCGCTAATTTCATTTTTTTCATTTGTTCTATTTTCCTTTTGTTTTTATTTGCTTTCAACGGAATCGCTGCGCCCTCTGCGGTCGCCCGCATAAAGCACACTTTCCCCCGTTTTTTGCGTTTTCATTAATGCACAACCCTTGTCACGATTAAAGGTCTTAATTGTGACAACATTGTTACATTAACTTAACCCAAGTGAATCATTTTCGCTATTTTTGTCCACCATAAAAACGGACTGCATCCCAGAATAAATTGTTCCTCTCACAGAGGGAAGATTTTTAGCCACAGATTGTGGAAGTTTAAAAGTTTAAGTTTAAAAGTTTAAGTTTAAGTTGAAGAGTTTAAGAGTTTAAGAGTTTATAAAAATCTTCCTTCGTGCTCTTCGTGCCTTTGCGCGAGACATCTTCCTCTTCCCAATTCTCCTGTATAACTGAATGCAACAGTCTGTTTTGGAATAAGTTGTGACAGCGTGTTTTTGGGCTTATGCCGCAGGATTTCTTTATACCCC
>JAIFLJ010000091.1:0-1113 GCA_020049135.1 bacterium
GAGCTGCGAGCGCATCATTTGACCCCAGCGACCCTCATGGCCGCAGCGTAATCATCCCAGAACGGGGGGGAAGATGTCCAAACTCCAGGCGGCGGCATCTTGCCGCCGAAAGAAGCAGGCAAGGATGCCCGCACCACATTTTCATTCCCTTTTGTAATGAGGCGAAAAAAAGAGTTCTTTCAAGGGTTTACTGGAACCGCTGGCAGTGGCTTCGTCTCGTTTTCTTTGGACTGCGAACTCATCCCCACCTTGCCCTTTTTAACAAAGGTGTACATTTTGCCCTCATGGACACTAACGCCGTAGAAAGTGCCTCGTGCCGCAGCAACACCCTGCGGGGTTTTTATTTTAAAATCCACTTCCTTAGTGAGGTTCTCATCTATGAGCGCACTTATTGTCCCTGACTGGAGTTCCACAGTCCCCTTACGCATTTTGCCTGCGGCATACTGCACGAAAAACATCTCCGACATCACTAGGCTACTGTTCGACTCCACATCAATAGCAACACCTGGCACCACCGAAATCCTAGCAGTGCCATTGCCACTTTTAATTTTGCTGCCAGGAGCCAGCGTCTGACCTTGCGCAAGCTTTTTGAATTTATCTGCACCTGGCTCGGAAAAAGTGACATCCCCCCCAACGGACTGGACGGTAGCTTTCACGGCCTGAGAAAAACCCGCAACAGCAGAAAAAAGGAAGACGGACAAAATGCAGAGAACACTCATGATAATGGATTTCATAAAAATAAGATAGTCCACATTCCATCTGTTTCAAGTCCTATTTTATTTCATGAAAACGGGTGAAAAGAGAGTTTAAGCAAAAACACCTTTGCGGATAAACTGGAAACGCTGGCGTCACGCCGGCATCTTCACTGGGACCGCTGGCGTCACGCCGGCTCTTCTGATTTTGCCAACAAGATGCCAGCGTATTTCAAGAATGGTAATGCTAATGATTCAGGGGGGGGCATGTTATATAGTTGAAAAAGACTGTTGCAATTTATCTGAAAATGGCTACAACCCTTGCCATTATGTTTAACACATTATCTAAAGTTCGTGGTTTTTCATTGGCTGCTACAGCCTTTGCGTGTTCCGCCTTTTCTGTTTATGGCGGGAGCGATTC
>JAIFLJ010000091.1:1174-9695 GCA_020049135.1 bacterium
CTGTGACGACAGTGGAAAAAGACCTCAAAGTCAACCCTCAAACTAGTTCGTTTTGCATCTCGCATGAAGTTTCTGCCCGTTACAGCTATGTCGGCGGCGCGAACACTTACAACGATACGGGCGACCTCGGCTCCGTGGGTGAGCATTCCAGTTCCTTCAGTTATGTGGCTTCGCCTGCCACCAGTGAAAAATCGCTGCTCCGCCTTGGCGTTGGATGGGACGCCTTCAACTTCGGGCTTCCCACAGCCATGCGCCTTCCCAATACCCTACAATCCACTAACTTGGTGGTGGGAGCAGACTTCAATCTCTCTGAGCACTGGCTCATGCGCATAGAGGCGCAGCCTGGCTTTTACAGCGACTTTCAGGACTTGAGTTCTGAAGATGTCAATGTGCCGTTCATCATCGGTGGCTCTTATCTAGTGACCAAAGACCTCCAGTGGTTTTTCGGTATGCAGGTGAACTTATGGAGCGACATGCCTGTGGCTCCTGGTCTCGGCGTGCGCTGGAAATTTGCTGACCAGTGGACACTTATGTTCCTCATGCCCAAGCCCCGCATAGAATATGATCTGAACGAAAAAATCACATTCTACGCAGGTGGGGATATCTTGGGCGGCACATACCGCGTCTCGGAAGACCTCGGTGTCTCCACAGGCAACGGGAACCTCAATAGTGCCATCCTAAGCTACCGCGAAATCAGAGTCGGGGCGGGTGCTCGCTGGAAAGTGATTCCCCAACTCATCCTAGAAGCCGAAGCAGGTTGTATGGTCAACCGCGAGTTCAACTACCACCGCGCCGACATCAAGCTGGAAAGCGAACAGGCTCCATACGGCCAAATTTCGCTGAAATCCGAGTTTTAAACAGCGCAGAGTTTTTACGCCAAAAGGGGCTGGCCATACGGCTGGCTCCTTTTTTGTTTTTACGAACAGAGTTTTTGTGTGTTGACCTCTAAAAGGGACGCCCTTAAACCGCTCCCATGAACTTTCCAGACAAACCTGACGACCAGCAGCAGTGTGCCACCAATAAAGAGTGTTGCGACAAGTGTGGAGAAAGCACTCTATGCGTTGATTTGAGCGATGCTGCAAAGCAAGAAAAGGGTGTCGTCCAGACGCATGTTGACGCTGCATCTAGCTCACTCACCATTGACTACAACCCTGATCTGCTCAACCCCGAAAATGTCAAACGGATAGCGGAAAAAATGGCTCCCTTGGCACTCAAACAAATGGAGCGCTGCACCATGCGCCTCTCGGGAAGAGCCTGCGAAGCGTGCGCACTCAAGCTGGAACAGAAAGCCAAGAGGATACCAGGCATCCACAGGGCAACGGCTACATTCATCGGAGGCGTGATGAGCGTGACCTACGACTCGGCGCACCTCAGCGAGTCGCTGGTGATAGAAAAAGTGCAGGCCGCTGGTGCCCCCGTTTCGCCTTATGAAACGCAGCACTACGATGCAGGTTCAAACCTTACATTTTGGGAAAAGCTCAAATCTTGGGGCGAAGGCGACAAGCTGGAGATCGTTTTCACGACTGCCACATTTATTTTCATGGTGCTCGGCTTCGTTTTTGAAAAAATGGGACTCCACTCGCACTGGCATCATGCAAGTTTTATCTTGGCATATTTTTTCGGCGGGTTCTTTGGCGTTCAGGCGAGTTGGCAATCGCTCAAGGAAAAGACGCTTGATGTGGATCTGCTCATGGTGCTGGCTGCGCTCGGCGCAGCCTATGTGGGACACCCTTTCGAGGGCGTCATGCTCCTATTCCTTTTTTCTCTTTCCAATGTGCTGCAAAGCTACGCCATGGATCGCACACGCAAAGCCATTCATTCGCTGATGAAGCTAAGACCCGAAAACGCACTGGTCAGGAGCGGCGGCGAACTCGTCATGCGCCCCATTGAAGAGTTGCAAGTCGGGGACATGGTCGTGGTTCGACCGGGCGAAAGCATCCCGCTAGACGGCGTGGTGGTGGAGGGCGAAAGTTCGGTGAACCAAGCGTCGCTAACAGGCGAATCTCTCCCCGTGATGAAGCAGGTAGGAGACCCAGTTTTCTCAGCCACGATAAACCAGACTGGCGCCCTCGAAATGCGTGTCACCAAGCTCGCCAAAGATTCGACGATTTCTAAACTGATAAAAATGGTGGAGGAAGCGCAGAGCGAAAAAGCCAACACTCAGCGTTTCTTGGATCATGCCGAACAATACTACGCCCTCGGCGTAATAGTGTTCACCGCGCTTCTAGTGCTGATCCCGTGGCTGGCGTTCAAGGAGCCTTTTGCCGAAGCCTTTTACCGCGCTATGACGATAATGGTGGTTGCGTCCCCGTGCGCACTAGTCATCAGCACGCCCGCCTCGATACTTTCGGCAATAGGCGGTGCAGCGCGGCGCGGCGTCCTATTCAAAGGCGGTGCCCACCTCGAAAAAGCGGCTCGGATCAGCGTTGTCGCTTTCGACAAGACAGGGACACTCACCGAAGGCAAACCTTCCGTGACAGACATCATCGTGCTAGACTCATCCTTGCGCGATGAAGACGCGCTCCTAGCTTTGGCAGCATCTGTTGAAGCCAAATCGGAGCACCCGATCGCCCAAGCGGTAGTCGAAGAAGCCAAGAAACGCGGATGCACCATCTCTGAATGCACTGGATTCCAATCAATTTCTGGAAAAGGGATGTCTGCATCTCTTGGGAACCGCAGGATCGCCGTAGGCAACATGCGCTATTTCAAATCGTGGTCGTGTATGAACGATGCCGATGCCGAAAAGAACATTGATCGCCTCCAAAACGAAGGCAGAACTGCGGTCATCATCGCCATAATAGACGAAAAAAACGGGTCTGCCACATTCTTGGGAATCATAGCCATAGCCGACAAGTTGCGCCATGATGCCCGCGAAGCCATACGCGAACTCAAAGCCATCGGCGTGCAAAAAGTGGTGATGCTCACTGGCGACAACCACCAAGTGGCGGCAGCAATCGCAAAACAGGCTGGCCTAGACGAGTTTTATGCCGAACTCATGCCAGAGGATAAAGTGCGCATAATCAAACACATGAAAATCCTAGGCGGCACGGCCATGGTCGGCGATGGTATCAATGACGCCCCGGCACTCGCCACCTCAAATGTGGGTATCGCCATGGGTGCCGCTGGGACAGATGTGGCCATGGACACCGCCGATGTGGTGTTGATGAGCAACAACCTGCACAACCTCCCTTTTGCCATCGCCCTCTCGCGTCAAGCGCAGAAAGTCGTCTATCAAAACTTGGCTTTCTCGCTCGCCGTGATAGTCATTCTTATCGCCTCGGCTTTGGGACTACAACTGCCGCTCACTCTTGGCGTCATCGGGCACGAGGGAAGCACCGTTCTGGTTTGCCTCAACGGTCTGCGCCTCTTGGGTTTCGGACAAAACCTAGAGATAGCACCAGTAAAATAACTCTTGATTTCTTCACCCTGCGAGATAGCTTTAACCCATGCAGTTGCCCCCGTTCATCGCTTTTGGATTACCTGGAGGCCCCGAATGGGGTTTTATACTCTTTATCGTTCTCTTGCTGTTCGGTGCCAAAAAGCTGCCAGAACTGGCTAGAGGCATAGGACGCAGCCTTGGCGAGTTCAAAAAAGCCAAAGAGGATTTCCAGAACGAAATGGAAAAAAACACACACCAGCCAACTGCGCCCATAGACGCTAATTCGCCGAAGGATTCCAAAACTTCTTAAGTCTTCCTGCGTTGAAAACGCAGAGCAGCATCCCAGCCACCATACACGCTAGGCCAAGTTCTTCGATCATGTTTTCTGCCCCGCGCCACGCCAGCAGTCGCCCATCAAGGTTTATGCCGAGTGCCAGCAAAAAACAAATGTAAGTCCAAGCTGATTTGGCTGCAAAAATCCTCCCGTGCCGCCCGCCGTGGACATGGTCTTGCAACCTCGAATCAATCGGAATCATCAGCAGTGCTCCAAACATCGCCACCACTACAGTCATCCCAGCAGCGGGAAGAAAATCGTGCAGCCTTGCAAAGCCCATAAACGAAATCCCCAAGCAAATAAACATCAGCAACGGCAGCCCTTCGTAGTGCGAGAGGCGCGGTGCTTTGGTGGAAATACCAACGCCTAACATCAAGCCAGCACCCGTGCTGCAAAGAAGCAGCACCATAGCTATCAGGCGTATTTCTACCACTGGCTTTTTGAACCCGAGCGCAACCACTGTTTCGGAAAACCACCGCACGCCTTCCTGCAAAACAGAGAGGTTCATCGAATGGGCCGTGTGTTCCAGCACGAAAACCAGAAATAGCCCTATGATAAACTGCGCCCCGCCGCTCAACAAAAAAAGGAGGCGGACAAGGCGATCCTCAGTCGCTTCCTTGAACATTTCCCTGATTTCGAGTAAGGGCGGGCCATGGACGATGGTGGAGTCTGCCGGGAGCTGATGCCCTATCTTGTGCAGCCGCCACGCGGAAAAAAGAAAGCCTAACGATGCAATAAGGAAGCTGCTCTTCTCACCAAAAATAGCGACCACGAACCCAATCCCCGCCCCGAACAAGCTCGCTATCACGCCTATACTGGTCACGAGCGCGTTTGCCGTCACAAGCTCCTTGCCCTCCACTAAAAGCGGGACGGACGCCTGCCGCGCTGGTATGAAAAGCCCGTTCATCAACCCCGTGATAGCGATGAGAAAAAACATCAGGGCTGGCGATTGCCAAATGAGCCAGACAGCCAACATGACGAGAGTGAGAAGGCTCCTAGCCAAATCCGTAAAAATCATCACCTTTTTGCGGTTGAAACGATCCACGATATGCCCGATCCATGGCGAGAAAAAAACCGTCAGGATCATCCCGCAAAAAAGGACTCGCGCACTTTCCTTCCCCACGCCGAAGCCAGAACTGGATTTGAGCACGACATAAAGAATAGCAAACTGATAAAAACGGTCGCCTATGGATGCTACTATCTGTCCCAGCCAAAGGTTGAAAAAATCATTTTTTTTCAAAACTTTGCGGAAGCTGGAACTGTAAACGCTCATCGTATTGGCCGCATCATACATGTTTTAGAGCCTTTGGCCAAAATTTTGTTGCTCCCAAAAACAACAGCACCACAAAATCAGCTTTCGGTCTCATCGTAGTCAGCAATCGCATCGGACTTTTGCCTAAGCCTCACCCATAGGCCGTAAATACACCCGCACCCATAAGCTGCATGAACGATAAAAAATACGGGAGGCAGCAACAAAATGGCCGCCGCGTTTTTTTCGCGGACAGATTCGTATATTGAAAAAAACAGAGAAAGCAGTGCGTAAAAAAACAAAGCCACCTTGGTTGCAACCGCCCCGCAGGGCAACTGGGCAAGCAACGGCGCAAAAATAATGAATGTGACAAACAATGCTGGCACCATGGTCAAAGGGTGCGAAAAACAGAGTTGCGGCGGGAATAGCATGCGCACCTTGCCATACCTAAAAATCTGCAAAAAAAGAGCCGACACCGTTCTGCGACGCCTATTAAAAACAACGATGTCTGGGTCGTAGGCTACGCGAAAACCAGCGTTCTTCGCGTCAGTCACAAACTTCGGGTCTTCGCCAGGATATGTTTTTTCATCGAAACGGATCGCCCCGAAAACCCTGCTGCGGCAGATCAGGTTGGCCGAAGTCACCGTCTGCTCGTTAGCATCCATATCCAGTTTTCCCTTGCGATAGCGGAAGCGTATTCTGGCCGTGGTGAAAGCCGACGCAAGTGCGATCCCATTGAGCCTAGCAAAAAGCGGGTCGTCCTCAGGGGTCAACTGCGGACCGCCAACTATATCCACACTTGGATGTTCCCTAAAAAACTCCACGGCGCGATCCAACCATTCTGGCGGCAAAATAGTGTGCGTGTTTGTGAAGGCCACCAAGGGCGTGCCACATTTGGCCTGCCCGATATTTCTGTTAAGCGACGGGTTCGACCCCGTCTCCACAAAAGCCAGACCGCCAGGAAAAACAGCGTGGTAGCGTGTCAAAAAAGCATCGCATTCGGCCTGCCGTGCGGCGGGCACCACCACCGCGATTTCAGCTTTTTGCTCTTTTTTTTCCGGGGCCATCCTGAATCCTGACAGAGTTTCTAACTGGAAACCAAAACGGTGACAAGGGAAAGAAGTATTCAGGAATCAGAATACGAGATGGAGCGCAAAAACTTGGTTTTCATAATTTGCATAGCAAATGCAAAATCAGGGTTCCAATGAATCACCATGTTTTTGCATACATCACTCGAAGCATGAAAATGGTGGTGTGAACATCCATGCTCGCCTATTTTCTCACACCACGACTGCGGCGGAAGATGCCGGCAAGCACGCCGATGCAGTGCTACCATAAATTTTGAATGTAAGAAGATAGACATTTGCCCCGAAATATGCACAAATAACCAACAATGTTTGTTGCGATTAAAAGAATCATAGCTTGCCTGTTGGCTGTGGGGCTACTCCCATTACAGCTCCTTGCCGCCGAAGACCCAGCCGACCGATACCTGCAATTTTACTTCCAAATTCAGGAGGCTGAAAAAGCAGAAAAAGCAGGAAACACTACCACAGCACGCGACCGCTACCAAGCCGCAGGTGAACTTTTGTCCAAAATACGCCGAGACACACCGAACTGGCGCCCTGACCTAGTGACTTTCCGCACGAAATACATCAACGACAAGCTCTCTGAAATGGGAGGCTCTTCGCGCATGGCATCGTCCACACCAGCCCAACCTCCACCTAGGCCAACATACGATAAATCTGCCGACAGAACCACCAAAACGCAACCGCCTCTCTCACGCACAGAAACCCCATTGCCATCATCTATTGACGATGGTTTGCAGACACGCGTCTCGGCATTGGAGCGTGAATTGTTAAAATCCCGCAACGACCTAGAAAAAACACGGAAGAAGCTGGAGGATGTCCAAAACGAACTGCGCATAACAAAGGAGGATCGGCTCTCCATGCAAGAGAAACTGAAAAAAAGCCTGATGGAAAAAGAGGAGCTTCAAGCCAAGCTAAAAGAGACAGGCCGTGTTGCGGACGAGCAACGACTCCTAACTTTGACGGATGAAGTCTCCGCGCTGAAACGGAAACTGGAAACCGCCCAGACAGATATCACGCGCAAAGACGATGAAATGCAAAAGCTCAAAGGCCAGCTTGATTCAGCTAACAAAGAGCTGGCTGCACTACGCTCCGGCGCAGTGGACATGCGCGTGGCACAGTTGATGGAGGAAAACGCATCGCTCAGAAACAAGCTTGGCACGATCAGCAATGGTGACCTCATCACTGGCGATGCCGCCACGCTAAAAAGCCAGCTTCTGGCAGCCAAAGAACAGGCAACCAAAGCTGAGGATTTAAACAGGGAATACGAAAAAACGACTGGCGAGCTTAAAACCCGTCTCGAAGAACTCCAGACCAGCCTAGCCCAGAGGGATCGCCTCCTAGCCACAAATGACCCCTCTGGCGTCAAACAGGAAAATGCACTTTTGCGCGGAATCATTGACCGCAACCTCAAAGAACAGGCGAGGCGCGATGCGGCTAGGAAACTTGCCATGGACGAGCTTGCACAACTCAAAGTCCAGTCCGAAGTCATCGCCAAGCAGATGGATATTCTGGGTGCCCCAGCAATCAGCCTCACTGACAAAGAAAAAGCTCTCTTCAAACTGCCTGACACAGTGGCCACGACACATGCCCCCTCTGAATACGCCCCCACTATCGCTGCTCACTTGCCTTCGGATAAGGATAAATCTACCGAAAGTGCCGATAACCAAACCATGCCCGATAAAAGCAAAGAGAAAGAAGCTGTCCCGCCCGTCATGACTGAGGTTGCACGGCAGGGCGAAGCCTATTTCAAAGCTAAAGAGTATGATAAAGCAGCCGAAAAATATCAGGAGATATTAAAACACTACCCAGAAAATGTTTACGCCCTATCCAATCTCGGAGTCGTCCGGTTCCAGCAAAACAAATACCCAGAGGCAGAAGAATCCTTGGCGCGGGCTGTAAAATACGAGCCGCAAGACGGGTTTTCCCACTCCATCCTAGGCATCGTATATTATATGACACAGCGTTATGATGACGCCATAAATGTGCTGCAAAGAGCATCTGTCCTTATGCCTAGCGACGGACAAACTCGCAATTACTTGGGCATAGCCTACTCGCAGAAAGGTTGGCAGTCGCTGGCAGAACAGGAGTTGCGCAAAGCCATAGAGCTAGACGCAAACTACGCCGACGCCCACTTCAACTTGGCCGTTGTCTATGCCACACAAAAACCGCCATCCAAAGAGCTTGCACGCAGGCACTACAACCAATCGCGGAGCCTAGGTCTAGAACGGGACACCGACTTGGAAAAGCTGCTCGAATAAGTAGAGCAGGAAAGCTGGCAGTTATAGATTATTGGCTTCGGTCTAGTCTGCGCCTATGTTCCACCCTTGTGCGCATCAGTAACAGCACACCGAGTCTCAGGACTCCGCTGAAAAAGTCTAACCCTCCTGTATAACTGGATGCAACAGTCTGTTTTGGAATAAGTTGTGACAGCGTGTTTTTGGGCTTATGCCGCAGGATTTCTTTATACCCCG
>JAIFLJ010000132.1 GCA_020049135.1 bacterium
ATAGATATATTATCTATAATATGTCAACAGAAAAATACCGAAAACAAGAGGCTTTTTCAAAAAAAGGTTAATTTTATGGAAGGAACAGGGACTTAGTGCAAGCCTTTAGAAAAAGGCGTCTGATAAATAAAATAACAAAAAAGGAGTTATTGATAATATGAAAAAAATCGTTTCGTATCTAATAATCGCCATGGCTGTTGTAGCACTCTCTGTTTCACCCGTTTTTGCCAAGGAAGCCAAGCCTTGCAAAAAGTGCAGCAAACCCAAGACTGAATGTGAGTGCAAATGTAAAAAGTGCGATAAAGCCAAGAAAGATTGCGAGTGCAAAAAAGAAAAAAAGGAAAAGCAATAACACTTTTTTGATTTTGTTTAAAACCGACCCTGCGAAAGTGGGGTCGGTTTTTTTATTTCTCTGCGACGAACGATTGAGCGTGAGCCAGCGCGATGGCCATGGCGTCGGCGGCATCGGATGGTGGCGTTTCTGTCAGACCTAGGATAGCACGCATCATGAAGGAGACTTGGTCTTTGCGTGCCCCGCCGAAGCCCGTTGATGCGGACTTTACCTTGCGCGGGGCGTATTCGTGCAGCGGCAGCCCGTGTCGGGCTACGGCAAGTATTGCTGCACCTCTGGCGCAGCCCAGCGTGATGGCCACCTGCCTGCTTTGCACATAGATGGTGGTTTCGATGGCCGCGCAATCGGGGTTGTATTTTTTTATAGTTTCATCGAGCGCATCGTGGATTGCGAGCAGGCATCCGCCTATACTCAGTTTCGGGTGGTTTGATACTACGCCCCACGCTAGGGCGCGGATGTCACCGCCGCCCCCTTTTTGGAGGATGGCATAGCCGGTGCCTCTCAGGGATGGGTCTATGCCCAGAATGGTGCTGCGGGAAGGCTTCTTATCCATGCCGCAATTATCACCTTGCCAAGCCCGTTTTGAAAAGCACAATGAAGGGATGAAAAAGATGATCTTGGTTTGGTTGTTTTCTGCGGTTGCACTTTCGTTTTCAGTCCCACAACTTTGCGCCCATTCTTTCGACGCATCGGTGGATCGCTCCAAGCACGGCATCCCAGTGCAGTCGCGCAAGGCTGCCCCTAACCGTGCCGTGGGCAAAAAAGTCTCTTGCAGCGGCGTTGCGGTTCAGGCAGTGAAATCGTCGAACCCGCTCCAGCTAATATGCCCGTTCGCCTCCTCAAGTTGCGGGCAAGGCTACGACAATGTGGCTCGCAACCCTGTGACGGGGGAGGCCGATGGCATCTCTTTTTTCAGTGTGGAGTTTTGATTTTTTTCATAGGCCAGTTGTTTGACCCAGCTTTCTGCCAAATTTTTTTTGGCGGCATCTTTGATGGCGTGCAGCCCACAAGCCCGTGAAAAAATCTTTCCATCTCCAGTCTCCGCTGGAGCCGTCCGGCGACCAGCCAAGCGCAATAGCCGAGTTGACGCGTGTTTTCATGGCTGGTGAGAAGTGCCAAGTTCTCAAGGGTGTGACAGGTTCAGGCAAGACTTTTACTGTCGCCAATCTAGTGCAGAACCTAGACCGTCCGACGCTCGTCCTTTCCCACAATAAAACTCTGGCCGCGCAGCTTTACAGCGAGTTCAAGCAGTTTTTCCCAGACAACGCGGTGGAGTATTTTGTCAGCTACTTCGACTATTACCAGCCGGAGGCATATATGCCGCAGACTGACACTTATATCGAAAAGGATTCGAGCATAAACGACGAGATCGAGCGGTTGCGCCTCTCTGCCGCATCGTCCCTGCTCTCGCGCCGTGATGTCATCGTGGTGGCCAGTATATCGTGCATTTACGGGTTGGCATCGCCAGACGATTTTTTCAACATGCTCATACCTTTTGAGAAAGGTGCTGTTCTGCCGCGTGATGCCGCGCTGGCTCGCATGGTGGAGTTGCAATACGACCGCAACGATGTCGCCCCCGTCCGAGGAAAGTTTCGTGTCCGTGGCGATGTTGTCGAGGTTTTCCCCGGCAACGAAGAGAACGGCGTGCGCGTGGAGTTTTTCGGCGATGAGATAGAGAGGATCACGAGGTTCGATCCACTCACTGGCGACACTTTGGATGAACTGGATAAATTCAACCTCATGCCAGCGAAACAGTTCGTGACTTCCAGCGACAACATAAGGCGTGCGCTCAGGACGATACAGGTCGAAATGGAGGAGCGCGTAGCGGATTTGGAAAAAGTGGGGAAACTACTAGAGGCGCAACGGATAAAACAGCGGACTCTATACGACTTGGAAATGCTCCAGGAGATGGGCTACTGCTCTGGGATCGAAAACTATTCCCGCCACCTTTCTGGTAGGCCGCCTGGATCAAGGCCGTTCACGCTGCTGGATTTTTTCCCGAAAGATTTTCTGCTGGTGATAGATGAATCGCATGTCACCGTGCCGCAGATCGGCGGTATGTTTGCGGGCGACCGCTCGCGCAAGACGGTTTTGGTTGAGCACGGGTTTCGCCTGCCGAGCGCGTTGGACAACCGTCCGCTTAACTTTGCGGAATTTAACGGGCTGATCCACCAAGCGTTATATGTTTCGGCTACGCCCAGCGTTTACGAGATGGGGCTTGTAGGTGGGAAAGCTGTAGAGCAGGTGATTCGCCCAACGGGTCTGATGGATCCGCCAGTGGTGGTTAAGCCGCTCAAGGGGCAGATAGACGACCTGATCGAGCAGGCTAGGTTGCGCGTGGCGAAAGGCGAGCGCGTTTTGGCTCTGACGCTGACAAAACGGACGGCAGAAGATTTGACGGACTACCTCAGGGACATCGGCATCCGCGTGCGCTATTTGCACTCGGAGATAGACGCTATTGAGCGGGTAGAAATTTTGCGCGTGCTTCGCTCTGGTGGCTGCGATGTGCTCGTGGGGATAAACCTATTGCGCGAGGGCTTGGATTTGCCAGAAGTCTCGCTGGTGGCGATACTTGATGCCGACAAAGAAGGTTTTTTGCGTTCCGCGACTTCGCTCATACAGACGGCTGGCCGCGCAGCTAGGCATATCAACGGTCAAGTGATACTGTACGCCGACAAGGAAACAGAGGCTATACGAACGCTATTGCGCGAGACGGAGAGGCGTCGTGCCAAGCAGGCTGCCTACAACGAGGAGCATGGCATAGTGCCGCGCAGTATTATTCGCGCCGAGCAGGGGTCGCTGCAAAGCACGATTCGTGGGCAAGAGGTGAACGATGCCATTTTCGAAAAGGGCGGGCAGGATTTTGATGTCACCGAGTGTTTGCGCGAACTGGAAGGGCAGATGCGCTATGCGTCTTCGAACTTGGAGTTTGAAAAGGCGGCACTCCTGCGCGACCAAATACAGGAGGTGCGGCGTGGGGCAGGCATGGAATCGCTTGGCACAGAGACGCAGAAGCCCGTCAAATACAAGGCCGTGCGGACAAACTCAAAATCGTCCGCTACCAAAAAAAAGCGTGGAGCTGGCTGATTTCGGTTGAAAAAAGGCTGGCCAAGCAACGCTGGAATGGGTAGCTTGACCTCATCCACTAAAGGAAAGGAACCAGTCATGAGCGAAACCCCTTTGATCACACCCAAGCTTCCCGCAATCGGCATTTTAGCAGCATTGTCAGACGATGACCGCGACTTATTAAGCTCATACGGCGATTTTCTTTCTTTCCGCGCCAAGCAGCCCGTGATCGAGCAAAACAAGCCCCAAGACTGCTTGTATATTGTGGTTTCGGGCGCATTGCAGGTGAAGCGCGATATTGACTCGCACCAGCTCATCCTGAGAAAAATTATGCCGGGCGAATCTTTCGGTGAAATAAACATTTTTGATCCCGACAACGCCAGTGCGTCGGTGGAAGCTCTGGAGTTCACGCAGCTCTGGCGCATCGTGCGGGAGGATCTTGAGGACTTTTTGGAAACTAGCCCAGTGGCTGGTGGCAATCTGCTGGTGGGTATAGCCAGTTCATTGAGCCGCCGCCTACGCCAAGCCGATGGCAGCCTCTTGGAAGCTCAGATCGCAATTTTGAAAAACTCGTTCTAACCACAAACCGTTTTATTGCCATGCCATCTTTTGATATTGTCTCGGATGTAGATATGCAGGAGGTTGATAATGCCCTGAACCAAGCACGCAAGGAGATTGCGACCCGTTTCGACTTCAAGGGTGTCACATGCGAGATCATTTTGGAAAAAGACAAAATCACACTGACTGCGGACAACGCCCCGCGCATGAAGACGCTCAACGAAATCCTAGTCACCAAAATGGCCAAGCGCAATGTCCCGCTTCAGAACTTGGACAGGGGCGATGTGGAGGTGTCGTCCACGGGTCATGCGCGGCATGTGTGGACAATCAAACGCGGGCTTGAGCACGACAAGTCGAAAGAGGTCACGCAGTTCATACGCGATTCTAAGTTAAAAGTGACGATGCAGTTTCAAGAAAACAAAATCCGCGTCACTGGTAAAAGCAGGGACGATCTGCAAGAAGTTATTGCGCAGGTGAAAACCAAAGACTTCGGCGTGGCACTCGGGTTTGAGAACTACAGAAACTGAAGAGGCCAACATGAAACCAGAAATGACTGCCACGACACCTGAACTTCCGGGGCATCGTGTGACGATCAACTTGGGCGTGGTGCGCGGCATCATCGTGCGCTCGCGCTCTATCGTTGGGACGGTAGGGGCGGCTCTGCAAACTATCTTGGGTGGCAACATCACGCTCCTCACCGAGCTTTGCGAAAAAACTCGCAGCGATGCTTTCGAACTCATGCTCCAACACGCTAGGGAAAAAGGCGCAAACGCCATCGTGGGAATACGCTACGATGCCACCGAAGTGATGCAAGGCGTTACGGAAGTGCTTTGCTACGGGACAGCGGTATTCGTGGAGCCTATTTCAAAAACAAACCAACAGTAGAACTGACAGGTCTCCGCCTGCGGTTCACTGGAATGGAGGACATGTTATGTCTGACATTATTTTCAACTGCGCTGGCTGTGGCCAGATGCTCGAAGTGGATGACTCAGGTGCAGGCATGGAAGTGTCATGCCCGCAGTGCGCCAGTCCGCTAACGATACCTTTTCCAAATAAGGATAATAAAAACGACGCTCGGAAAACGCAGCAAATTCCTGCGCTAGGCAGTGCGGCGAACCCCTACGGAGTCACGCAACGCGTCCCAGTAGTCACGGCTTCTGTTGCTCTGGCCAAAGATGCAGCCAAGACGACAGAGCCTAAAAGTGCTGTTCCCGAAATAGCTGAACCAGCAAAGCAGCCAAAACCGACCAATCTGGTTTTGCTGAAAATCAAAATATTTTTTTATTTTCTGCTAGGGCTTGCCTTGGCCGCATCCCTGATAGCGTTCGCGGTCACGCGCAAGTGGGCGTGAGTTCACCGTCTGCCAGACGCAGGCGGACATGCCCCGCGCCAGCTATCCTGTCATCGTGCGTGACAAGGATGGCCGTGAGTTGCCGTGCTGACTGTATCTGAAGGACGCAATCCAAAACAGCGGTTCCCGATTTGGCGTCCAAGTTCCCTGTCGGCTCATCTGCCAGAAGAATGTCAGGGTCGTTTACGAGGGCGCGTGCGATGGCTACCCGCTGTTGTTCCCCGCCAGACAACTCTGACGGTCGGTGCTCGGCGCGGTCTGTCAACCCCATTTCTTCGAGCAATAACCGCGCCTTTTCCACGGGGTTTTTGCGGGCTATGCGTGCGGGCAACAAAACATTTTCCAGCGCGGTCAGCTCGGGCAAGAGATGGTATGCCTGAAAAACGAAACCAAAACGGGCGTTGCGCGTGCGGCTCAGAGCATTTTGTGAAAGGTCGTAAAGAGACGCGCCGTCCAGCAGGACGCGCCCGGCGTCTGGTTTGCCTAGCCCGCCCAGAGTATGGAGCAGCGTGCTTTTGCCGGAGCCCGATGCACCCTGTATCGTGGTGAGTTTTCCTGTGGCGAAGGAGATGGTGACGCCGCGAAGCACCGCGACTTCGCGTGGGCCGTTGCGGTAGCTAACATGCATCTGCTCTGCAGAAAGTGTGCTCATTCGTAACGGAGTGCTTGGACTGGGTCAAGTCGTGCTGCGTTCCACGCAGGGATCCACGCGGCCAAAATACAGATGCCGATGGCCGAAAGGCAGATATTGAACAGGTTGTGGACATCCACCACGGCAGGTATGGCGGCGAATTGATAAACTTCCTGAGGGAAAATTTCCACGCCGAGAGTGCTTGCCAAAAACTGCGATATTTCGTTTCTGAAACGCAAAACCGTGAGACCGCAAGCCAGTCCAAGGCCGCTTCCAACTGTGCCTACCACGAGGCCGTGCCCGATGAAAATGCCCATGATCTGGTGGGATGTAGCACCGAGTGCCTTCAGTAGCCCTATTTCGCGCGATTTCTGCACGGTGAGCGTAATGAGTGTGCTGCTGAGCCCGAACGCAGCCACGACCACTATGAAAAGAAGCAGGAAGAACATGACATTCCGCTCGACGGCCACCGCCGAAAAAAGTTGCCTATTCAAATCCATCCACGAATACGCCTGCACGGGCGGCGGCAGATCGCGGTTCAGTAAGTTCTTCAACGCGACTGGGTTCATCGGGTTCTCTATTTTCAGCGAGATGCCGTGGACGCCATCGCCGAGGTCGTAAAGGTGCTGTGCGGTATCCAGCGCCATGAGGATGAAGTGCGCATCGTAATCGTACATGCCAGTAGAAAAAATGCCTGTCACAGTCATGTCATCCGGCAGGTATGTGAACTGCTCGCCCTTTTTAGCGGCGTCACGGATGCTTTGCACAAGGCGTGGGGAAATGACCGAAATCCTGTCGCCTGGGCGGATGCCGTTTTTTTGCGCGTAACGCTTGCCAATGATGACTCCTTCGCCCTGCAATAGCATCTCGCCTTCCACTACGAAACGCCTTAGCCCCATTACGGACTCTTCTCGCTCCGCATCCACTCCCCTCACGAATGGCGTGGAGACGCGCCCGTTAAACTCCACCAAGACAGGGCCCGCCACGAACGCGCTAGCACCTTTGACGCCTGGAGTTTTGGTGAGGGTTTCAAGAAGATCCTCCGTCCCGTGGAGTATCCCGTGGTTGGTGACAGTCATGTGTGCGTTGAACCCCATCACTTTTTCTTGGAGTGCTTTTTCGAACCCGCTCATGACCGAGATGACGACGATCAGCACCATCACGCCCAGCACCACACCAGCCAGTGAAAGGAGCGTGATGATGGAAACAAATGTGCGTTTTGGGCTCAGGTGCCGGAGCGCGATCAGGATTTCGAACGGCAGACGCATCTGTTTACGAATTTCTTCCGAAAGACAAAACGAAAAGGCATCCTTTACCTAGCTCCGTCTCGCACCAGATTTTACCACCCATCGTGTCCACGAGCTTTTTAACGATGGAAAGACCGAGGCCGATGGATGGTTCTCCGGCTGTGGTCTTGGTGCTCAGGCGTGCGAATTTTTGGAAAAGATGTTTTTTGTCTTCCTCGTTTAAGCCAGGGCCTTCGTCTTGTATTTCCAGCCGCAAATTTTCAGCCGTATTTTTCAGCCGTATCCAAACGGTCTTGCCTGGTGGCGAGTATTTCACCGCGTTTGAGACGAGGTTTTCCACGATTTGCAGGAAGCGGTTTCTGTCAGTTTCGATAAACACTTCTTCTTCTGGCATCTCTTGCTGGATGACCTGTTTTTTCATCAGCGCGTAGCCCTTTTGGTGCTCGATAGAAGATGCGATGATCTCTTTGAGCGAGTGCCTTTTCACATCTAGGTTGAGCTTGCCGTTTTCGATAGCGTTTATGTCCAATAGATTTTTCATCATCTCGGACATGCGGTGCGTTTGGCTCAAAATAGACTGGAGGTAGCTCTCGCGTTTTTGTGCGTCTATGTTTTTCTGGAAAAGGAGGAGTTCCGCATACCCAGTTATGATAGAGAGCGGCCCACGCAAGTCGTGGGCAACCATGCCGAGGAACGAATCCTTTTCACTGTTCAAATCCTGCAACCTGTTCTGGAGGTGTTGCATCAGCAAGTGTGTTTTTACTCTGGCCAGCAGTTCCGTAGCCTGGTACGGCTTCACTAGGTAATCCACGGCACCAGCCTCAAACCCCGCAACTATCTGCTTCGTCTCTCCGATGGCGGACAAAAAAATGACTGGGATTTGTGCTGTGGTAGGGTTCTTTTTTAACTCCAAACAAACCTCAATCCCGTCCATATCTGGCATCATCAGGTCTAGGAGAATAATGTCTGGCGGGGTCTGCGTGGCTATTTTGATCGCCTCGACACCGTTTGATGCGGTCATTATATTCGGGTAATACTTCTTCAGCACCACTGAAAGGAGGCGGACATTGCTTTCCATGTCATCCACAACAAGGATTTTGGAATGCAGAAACTCCAATGTGTTAGCATGCAAAATATCCATGCCCATAATAATCATTTATCTGTTTGAGGTGTAAAGATAAAACAGCACTCATGCCGCAGCGGGTGTGATTAAAAGTGGGTGAGGAAGGTATTGAAAATAGAATGTAGCACAGGCGTCCCGCCTGTGTCTTTATTCTGAATTCAAAGGAAA